>NZ_JBITRU010000004.1:350070-384393 GCF_044540255.1 Streptomyces sp. NPDC086080 | reverse complement strand
CGCGGGGCGAAGTCGTCCACGTCCATGCCCGCCGCGACCGCGGTGCGCACGTACTCGATGCCGTCGGCCAGGGTGAAGGCGATCTCCTGCGCGGGTGACGCGCCCGCCTCCGCCATGTGGTAGCCGGAGATCGAGATCGTGTTCCACTTCGGGATCTCGGCCCGGCAGTACTTGAAGATGTCCGCGATCAGACGCAGGGACGGCTTGGGCGGGAAGATGTACGTGCCCCGCGCGATGTACTCCTTCAGCACATCGTTCTGGATCGTCCCCGTGAGCTTGTCGGCGCTCACGCCCTGCTCCTCCGCCACCAGTTGGTAGAGCAGCAGCAGGAGGGCGGCGGGGGCGTTGATCGTCATCGACGTGGAGACCTTGTCCAGCGGGATCCCGCCGAACAGCACCCGCATGTCGTCGATCGAGTCGATCGCCACGCCCACCTTGCCCACCTCGCCCGAGGCGATCGGAGCATCGGAGTCGTGACCCATCTGGGTGGGCAGATCGAAGGCGACCGACAGACCCATCGTGCCGTTCGCGATCAGCTGCTGGTACCGGGCGTTGGACTCCGTCGCCGTACCGAAACCGGCATACTGCCGCATCGTCCACGGCCGGCCCGTGTACATCGTCGGGTACACACCACGCGTGAAGGGATACGCCCCCGGATCGCCCAGCTTCCCGGCCGGATCCCAGCCCTCGAGAGCCTCCGGCCCGTAGACCGGCTCGATGGGCAGTCCACTCTCGGTGGTCCGGGCACTGCCCGACTCGCGCGCCATGGTGTGATGCCTCCCGCTGAGCAGCGTTGCTCGACCTGATCGCCCGCCGACCGGCACGTGCTCACCGGTGCGGGCCGACTCCTCGACGGACTGTAGCCGTGCGCATGCGGCCCGGTGCAGGGGCACACGCTGGGACCTTCCTCACAGCCTTCCTGGGACCGCGCTCACAGGGCCCACCTCGACGATGGTGTTCCCGTCACTCCCACCATGCCCCTTTGTTCGGCGGAGGTCACCTCCGGGGTAGGACACTTCGGACGACGACCGGGCGCACGGCCGGTGAGACGACAGGGGGCTGGGGTGCGTAGTACGGGCATGGGGAGGAAGAGGATCGCCGGCCTCGCGGCGCTCACGGCCCTCGCGGCCCTCGCGGCGGGTGCGGCCGGCTGCACGGTGCAGCCCGCCGGCGCGGAAGGGGAGCGCGGGTCACCGGTACACATCGACGTGCCGAGCCGCACGCCGACCGCTCCGGTGTCGCGGCCTCCGGACGACGCCGACCGGCCGTCCCCCGCGGCTCCTCCGTCGACACGGCAGGCTCCGCGCGTGCTGTGGTCCCCCGGCGACTCCGGGCGTGACATACGGGAACTGCAGGCCCGGCTGCGGCAGGTCGCCTGGATCTTCCACGGGCCGACGGGGACCTACGACGAGCTGACGGAGCAGGCGGTCCGGGGCTTCCAGGGCAAACGCGGACTGCCGAGGACCGGGGTGACCGACAGCGCCACCTGGCAGCGGCTGCTCGCGATGACGAAGGAGCCGGGCAGGTGGGAGCTGTATCTGATGGGCGGCCAGCCGGCCGACGCGCCCGATGCCCGCTGCCGGACCGGGCGGGTGCTGTGCATCAGCAAGTCGAGCCGCACCCTGCGCTGGATGATCGACGGGCGGACGGTGTCGACCATGCCGGTCCGCTTCGGCTCGGAGTACACACCGACCCGTGAGGGCGTCTTCAGCGTCTACTGGAAGTCCCGGCACCACGTGTCCACGCTCTACGACTCGCCCATGCCGTACGCCATGTTCTTCAGCGGCGGCCAGGCCGTGCACTTCTCGGCCGACTTCGCCGCGCGCGGGTACGGCGGCGCCTCGCACGGCTGTGTCAACGTACGGGACGAGGAGGCGATCGCGCGGCTCTACGAGCAGGTGCGGAGCGGCGACAAGGTCGTCGTGCACTGGTGAGATGAGGCGCGGGCGGAACCGGGGGAACGTGTCCCGCCCGCGCCGGGGTGCACGAGCCGTGGGTACGGGGGGAACCCCGGCTCTGTGCGACGGCCGATGACCAGTCGGCTCACTCATTACTGCGTCGCGCGGGCCGGAAGTGTCACACCTGTCGGCACGGAAACTTCAGCGATCAACAAAACCGCAGGTCAGGACTGGTCTTCCTGGGACTTCCCGGCACCTTGCCCCTCGTTGCCGCCCTTGTTCCCCTTGTCGCTGTTGTTGTTCTTGTTGCTGTTGCTGCTGTTGCTGCTGTTGTTGTCCTTGCCGGGGCCGTTGCCGTTGTTCTGACCGTTGCCGTTGCCGTTGTTCTGGCCGTTGCCGTTGTTCTTCTCGGGGCCGGGGCCCTTGCCGACACCCCTGCCCTTGGAGGTCTCCGTTTCGGCGCCCTTCCCGGCCGTGGAGCCGGTGCCGGCACCCCCCTTGCCAGACGACAGCGTGCCGGCGCAGTACGGGCCGATACGGGCGGGACCGCCCGCCGCGTCCTCGAGGAGGCGCTCGCGCTCACCGTTCAGGTTCTCGCCGTCGCGCCAGGCCCGGCAGGCCGAGGCGATCTGCTTCCCGCCCCGGCCGGAGCGGACCGCCGGGTCCCCCGAGTCCGCTCCGGACGCCCCAGCCGTACTCGGGCCGCCCGCGCCGGGATCGCCTTCGCGGTGCGCCTCCACCCCGTGCTCGCCCGTGCGGCTCTCCGAGTGCCGGCCCTCGGGCGTGGCACCGCCGGTCTCCGGCGGGAGTGACAGCGGCGGACGTTCGGGATGTGTGGCGGAGGCGGAGGCCGCCGGGGCGGTCCCGGACGCGTCGGACGGTGCCGGCAGAAGTCCGGCTCCGGCCAGGATCGCGGCGCCACCGACCAGGCCCGCGACCAGCGCAGCGGCCAGCCCGAAGCGCAGGGAACGCCGGTCGCGCCGTCCGTCCGCCGTTCCGGAACGATCACCGCGCGGGGTGCCGATACGGATCAGGCCGACGTCGGAGTCCGCCGTTCCGGCGTCCTCACCGGCACCCGTGACCGGGTCCGCCCGCCCCTCGCGTTCCTCGCGCAGCGCGCGGAAGGCGGCCAGCGCGGCCGCCTCCCCGGGAAGCTCCCCGTCGGCCGCGGGGGGTGGGGCGGCAAGCGCGTGCAGTGTGGCGGCAAGCCGTTTCGCCTGGTCACGGGTGGTGGGCTCGGCAGGTTCGGGTGGCTCTCCGTTCAGTAAACGCTCCGCGGTTCCGCGGTCCAGCCACCTGCACTGCTCGTCGGCCATCACATGTCCTTCTGCGTCCGCGCTCGCATCTGCGTCACACTCGCGGACGTCACCGTACGACGGCGTGGTGCTCTCTGGGGCGGGAGGGCGTCGAGCACTCCGACGGATTCCGGATGGCCTTCCGGATCGTCGCCGAGCATCTCCGCCAGACGTTTCAGACCACGGTGCGCGGCCGTCCGTACGGCACCGGGACGCTTGCCCAGCGTCTCGGCCGCGGTCTTGGCGTCGAGGCCCACCACCACGCGCAGCACGACGGCCTCCGCCTGGTCCTGGGGCAGCCGGGAGATCAGGGAGAACGCGCCGTCGGTGGCCAGCGCCTCCATCGCCTCTCCGGCGGTGTCGGACTCGGCGGCCCGCCCCGTGAGTTCGGTCTCGTCACCGCCGATCGAGGGGCGGCGTCCGCGCATGCGTATGTGGTCCAGTGCCCGGTTGCGGGCGATGCGGGCGGCCCAGCCGCGGAACCGGTCCGCGTCCCCGGTGAACCGTCCCAGGTCACGGGCGATCTGCAGCCAGGCCTCGGACGTCACGTCCTCCGCGTCGGGCTCGCCGACCAGTGTCCTGACGTACCCCAGCAGCCGCGGGTGCACCGCGCGGTACACAGTCCGGAACGCGGTCTCGTCCCCGTCCTGTGCCGCACACACCGCGGTGGTCAGCTCCGCGTCGTCCCCCAGCACCGCGCGCGCCCTTCTGCGCCTCAGCCGGCGCCGCTCTCGCGGACCGGGTTCTCGCCGTCGTGGTTCTCGATTGGTCGTTGCGGTCGTGGGCCACGGGCGGTTGGTGGTCAGGTGGCCCCCCGCGGCCTGGCGCGAAAGGCACGTTACGGCCTGAATCCCCTCCCCGTCCATGTCCGTCAAAGATGCAACTAACCCGTGACACACGACGGTGTGACAGAAAACGCACCCATGGCGCTGTAGAGGGTACGGGTCGCCGCGCGGCCCGTACCGCGCGACGGTCGGGGCCTCTCCTGTGGGGGGTGGCGGCCCCGGCCGTTGCCTCGGCGTAGCCCCGGAGTCCTGGGAGCGTCCGGCGCGTCGTGCCGGAGGCGACCGGCAGGTATCCGTCCAGGCGGGCCCCACGCCCCCGGCAGGACCCGCCGGACACCCCTAAGGGACGCGAGGGGGTGCCGCCGTCGGGCGGAGCCCGAGGTGGTTGTCGTCGTCCCTGACGTGGGTGGGCCGGGCGGCCGGCATCGCGCGGGCCGCGGGCTCCGGCATACGGACGACGACCGGGCGGGAAAGGGTCGTCTCCCGCACCGCCGTGTCCGTGCGGGAGTCGCGGACCCGGTGGGTAGCGGACCTTGCGCTCCACCTCGACCGTGCCCTTGTCGCTGCGCAGCACGCGCGGTTCGGCCACATTGGTCTGCCGGCGGCTCTCCCGGGAGGACTGCCAGGGCTGGGCGTTCACGGTGGCGGCGGCACCGAGCCACAGTCCCGGGGCGACGGGCGCGAGCCCGAAGGTGACCCCTCCGGCGCCCTTGCTCGCCGAGCTGCCGCTCGAAGAGCCCACGGTCGCGGCGGAGTTGTGGTGGACATCGAGCTTGGTGTCCTTGCCCTCGGGGTGCTCCAGCACGGCCTGCGGCACTCCGTCGGTGCCCGGCGAGGCATCGGCCGACAGGGCCCCGGGATGGAAGACGGGCGGCCTGTCGTCCGGGGCCCGGCGGATGGTGACGGTGACGTCGTACCACTCCTTGCCGGTGCGCCCTTGGACGGCGAAGGCGCGACCCTGCCCGAAGAAGCTCTCCGGACGGCCTGCCAGTTCGTCTGCGAGCTCGGCGACCGTGCCGTCGGCGTGCCCGACCACCGCGGAGACCGCGTGCCGGACGAACTCGTGGCCGGTCGGCCGGTACGACGAGGACAGGCCGCCCGCCTGGAGGTTCATCAGGTACGGCGGCAGCACGAGGCCCGTCTCGGTGCGCTCCTCGATGTCCGGCAGCGCGGGGCGGGCGCTCGCGGGGCGGGTCCGCCGTACCGCCCGTGAGGTGGCCGCGTTGCCGACGGCCCGCTGGAGGGCGAGCAGGTGGTGCAGGGCGGCGGGACCGGGGGCGGGTGTGCGCCCGGTGGAGGGCGTCCTGGCCGCCTGCTCGAAGGCACCGGTCCTGCCGTCCCCTGACTGCCGCTGTGTCCGCACGCCGTCAACGTAACCACTGGTGGGACGGGGTGCGGGCGCTCCGTCGACTGTCGTCCCGTTCGCCGTCTCCGCTCCACCGGAGCGTCGGCTCCCGTACACCCCGGGTACAAGTGGCGGGCCTGGGGCGGCGCTTCGTCAGCTCCGCTGGAAGAACTCCACCTCCGCCAGGGCCAGATGGCGCCCCGCGGTCAGGCCGACGGGTGAGCGCAGTACCAGGCGTACCGTCTTCGCGTCGCTGATGCCGGTGGGGATCGTCTGCGGGCCCGGCTTGTCGCTGAGGGTGATCTCCTTGCGGTGCTCCGTGCCGTTCGCGGCCGTCACCTCCAGGTCCACCCGGAGCGCGCGCGCCTGGCGGGCGTACTTCTCGGGAGACGTGGACGCCCCGTTGGTGATGATCAGGTCGACCAGGCGGAACGGTGTGCGGAAGGTGTACGTCACCGAGGCGCCCGGTCCGGGCGCGCCCCAGTAGCGGTTGTTCAGCCCGTCCGTGGTGTCCGTCGCCGGATGTCCGGGCACCGCGCCGCTCGCCTCGATGCCCGTCGGTGTCACGGGGGTGGCCTTGCCCAGTTTGTCCCGGGTGTCCTCAATCAGGGCCCGTCCGGCGGGCAGCAGCAGGAAACCGCCCGCGCACAGAGCCAGCACCACGGCCAGGACCACGAGGAACCGGAACACCGAGCCCGAGCCGGCCCGGGTGCGGCGCCGGAACGGCCACACCGTCCGCCACCACGGCAGCGGGTCGGGCTTCTCGGCGGGCTTCAGTTCGGCCGCGCAACGCCGGCAGAACCGGCGCTCGGGCCGGTTGGCCGTACCGCAGGCGGGACACGCACGCCCCACCACGTCGCCCTCCACCGCCACCGGCCGCACGACGGGCCGGGGGGCCACCGGCTTCGCCGGGAGGACGGGACCCACGGGTGCGGGGCCGGAGTCGGCGCCGAAGCCGGGGGACGACGCCGCCGGGCGGCGGGGTCCCCCCTCCGCGGGTTCCGGCTCCGTCGGAGGGCGCGACGGTTCCGGGACACCCGAAGTCTCCCCGGGCCCCGAACCCGCAGGAGGCCCCGCAGGTGTCGGGCCCACCCCGGAGCCACCGGCTGCCGCAGGGCCCACCCCGGATCCCGCCCGACCACCCGAACCCGCCGAAGCGTCCGGACCCGCCGGGCCCACCCCCGAACCACCGGCGACAGCCGGACCCGCTCCAGGCCCCGCCGCGGCCGGACCGCCCGGGTCCGCCGAATCCGCCGGAGGCGGTGGGGTGTCCGACCAGCCCAGGTACGTGCCGCAGTTGCCGCAGAAGTCGTCCGCGGGGTCGTTGGACGCCCCGCACGCGGGACATGCGCGCATGCGTCAGTTCCCTTCCTCGGCGGGCGGGCCGGACAGGACCTCCACCCGGAACGCCGTGTGCACCGGGCCCATGGCCCGGACGATCTCGTGGACCCGGTCCGCGTCGACCGGTGTCCCGCCGCCCGGCCAGACCCGGACCAGCGCCTCGGACGCGGGCTCCGGCGGCAGGTCGGAACCCGCCGTGTCCGACCACACCGCGCCGCCGTCGCCGGTCACGTCGGCATGCGCGCCGAGCGCGAGCCGCAGGGCCTCGACCAGCCCGCGCCGGGTGCCGCGCCACCGGTGCAGGTACACCGCGCGGACGACGGCCTCGCGGCGCCGTTCCACCGGCCAGCGCGGATCGTCCGAGGCGGCCACCCAGGACGCCAGCCAGGCCAGGAAGTCGGCCGGCGCCACCCGGGGGTCGAGATAGGCGGGCAGGTTGTCGAGGGTCGCGAACACCGGGGCGAGGACGGTGTCGAGCCCGGCGGTGAACCGCTGCGCGAAGTCGTCGTCGGCGTACAGCGCGGGCAGTTGAGCACCGATCGGGTACCTGCTCGGCAGACCGGGTATCGCGGCGCGGCTCATCCCCGGCCCTCCGCCCCGGTCGCCGTCACGACCACCTGGTGCTGGTACGAGAAGACCAGCGCGCCCGCGGACAGGTCGATGCGGTCCGTCGGGGCGCCGCGGCGGCCGGTGACGGGGTCGGCGGGGAACAACCGGACCTCCTCGACCAGGGCGTCGCCGGTGGCGCGTTGCAGGACGCCGAAGATCTCGCCGTACTGGACGGGCCGCCCGAAGGGCCATCCGGTGCCGTCGGGGCCGCCGGCCAGCGGGTTGAGGTGGCCGAAGAGCGCGTCGAGCGCCGCGGCGCGGACCCGGTCGGTGTCGCCGGGGGCCGCCGAGAGCCGGGCCACCACGGTGACGCCCTGGTAGACCGGCGGCTCCACCACGAGCCGGGTGCCGATCAGACGCCGTTCGTCGAGACTCGCGGTGATCGCCGCGAGCACCTGGTCCGACGGGATCAGCTGCTCGAAGCGCAGCCGGTCGTCGCCCTCGTCGGCCACCGCGTCCGGCACCACCAGGACCCGTACCGCCCCGGGCGCGTCCGCGGCCGGCAGACAGCGGACCCGGCGCACCGAGGGCGCGGCCCGGCGGCTGATGATCTCGTAGTCCTCGGCGGTCACCGCGCGGTCCTGCATGCGGAGCGCCTCCGGCGCACGCCGGCGGGCGTTCTCGACGGTCTCACCGGCCACGCCGCCGCGCGCCGCCTCCCGGTTGGTGACCCGGGCGATGTACGGCACGGAGCTGAGCAGCACGGAGATCGCGCCGCGGGCCACGTTGCCGGCGGGGCCGCCGCCGGTGCGGTAGCGGGCCACCCGTATCCGTGCGCCCTTGGCCGGCACCGCCCCGCACTGCCGCAGCGTGCCGTCGGGTTCGCGCAGGGCCGGCGGGAAGAGGAACTCGCCGGTGGTGGCGTCCACCCGGACGTGCCGGTCGGCGGGTCCTGAGCGGCCGAAGTGCTCCACCACCTCCCAGCGCTGCCACCCCTCCTCGGAGGACACCTCCACCACGGGCGGCCCGGCGTCCAGGAGCACCGGCGGGCGGCCGAGCCGGAAGGTCTGTCCGGCGACCCCCTCGGAGGTGCCGAGCGGCACGTCGGTCACCGTCTCGGCGTGCTCGACGGACATGGTGCCGCCGACGGTGAACACCGCCGCCTCGCGCACCGTCGGGGACTCCGAGTAGAACGGCTGTCCCGGCTCGGCCTCGGTGACCCTGCAGCGCAGCCAGCCGGCCCGGGTGCCGCCGATCACCGACGCGGTGTGACCGGCCGGTACGTACACGATGACCTCGCCGGGCCGGTTCAGGCCGCCCGTGGTGTCGGGGCCGGTCCCGCACGGCTGCCAGCCGCCGCCGTCCCACGCCTCCCACACCAGCGGGGGCTGGCGCGGGTCCACGCCGATGCCCTCGACGCGGCTGTCCAGGCGCACCGCGACGATGCAGCGCGGCACCGCCGTGGGCAGGCCGAACAGCAGCGCGTCGCCGGGCTCCGGTGCGGCCCGGAAGCAGGGGATGTCGAGGCCGTCGGCGAGCAGGCCGGTCCGGTCGCTCTGCTCGCCGTTCCTCGGCGCGGTGACCAGGCGTATCAACTCGCTGGGCTGGATCCGCAGTTCACTGGTGGTGGTGAAGACCACGGGCTCGTCGGACTCGCCGCGCGCGGTGGTCACCTCGGTGCCCGGGGGCAGCGTGACCGTGTCGGGCTGCGGCGCCGAGAGCCAGAAGTCGACGTCGGCGCCGGCCGCGGTCGGCGGGTACAGCCGGATGCCCAACAGGTCCAGGAACGCGGTGTAGTTCTTGTCCGGGACCCGGTTCAGCCGGTACAGCAGCTGGTCCACGAGATAGGCGAACGTCTCGATCAGGGTGACGCCCGGGTCGGAGACGTTGTGGTCGGTCCACTCCGGGGCGCGCCGGCGTACATACCGCTTCGCCTCGTCGACGAGTTGCTGGAACCGCCGGTCGTCCAGGTTCGGGGAGGGCAGGGCCATCAGTCCGCGCCCACTTCCTCGGCCCCCTCCTCGGAGGGGATCGTGTAGAAGGGAAAGACCAGGTTGCGCCGGTCGTTGGTGGATCGCAGGGTGTAGTGCACGTCGATGTAGAGGGTGCCGTCCTCGACCGCGTCGAAGGCGACCACCACGTCGTCCACCGCGATCCGCGGCTCCCACCGCTCCAGTGCCTCGCGCACCTGCCGCGCGAGGCGTCCGGCGGTGGCGCCGTCGGCGGGGGCGAAGACGTAGTCGTGGATGCCGCAGCCGAACTCCGGGCGCATGGGGCGCTCGCCGGGCGCGGTGCCGAGGACCAGCCGGATCGCCTCCTCGATCTCCCGTTCCCGTTCGACCAGGGCGATCCCGCCGGTGGGCGAGACCCGCAGCGGGAACGCCCAGCCGCGGCCGATGAACCGCTCGCTCACACCGCACCGCCGATCGCGACGTTCGTCGCGCCGCCCCGGACCGTCGCGCCGCACACGGTCCGGTCGCGGGCCCGCGCGGCCGGCAGCCCGCCGATCAGGACCTGTCCCGAGGTGACCCCGGCCGGGTCGGGCATGAGCACGTTGGCGGGTCCCAGGGCCGCGTGCTGGGGGATCACGCAGACGTGCAGGCTGCCCACGACGGCGGCGGGGCGGCCGCCGATCAGGACGGTCGCCACCGCCCGCGCAGCGGCACCGGGCGGGGTGGTGATCCGGCCGCCATGGTCGGTGGGGTCACCGGTACGGGCTGCGGCTGGCATGCGGTACTCCTCGGAGGATGTCGTGGACGGCGGACGGGGTCAGTTGATGCGGATGAGCCGGGCCTTGAGGACGCCGAGCAGACCGCCGTCGACGGTCACGCCCGACCTGCCGGTGACGTCCACGTCGGCGCCGCCGATCTTCACGCCGGCCGAGCCCTGGATGTCCACGTTCCGGCCGGACACGCTCACGTCGCCCTGTCCCGCGTCCAGGGTGATGCCCTGTTCGTCGAGCACGACGGAGCTGAGGGGGCGCCGGGCCTGGCCCTTTCCGGAGTACACCGTCAGTTCGATCCGGTCCCGGCGGTCGTCGAGGAACACCTCCAGGTTCTCGTCGGCGGTCAGCAGCCGCACCCCCGAACGGCCGGGGGCCCGCGCGTCCAGCAGCTCCACCCGGTGTCCCGAACGCGACACGACGGAACGGCGGTTGACCTTCCCGGTGGTCGGGTCGATCAGCGGCACGTCGTGCGGCGAGGGCTCGTCCACCCCGTTGTAGAGCCCCCCGATGACGTACGGGCTGTCCAGCAGGCCCTGTTCGAAGCCGACCAGGACCTCGTCGTTGACCTCGGGGCTCACCACGCCTCCGCCGCCCTTGCCGCCCCACTGCACGGTACGCACCCAGTCGGTGACGTACATGTCGTCCAGCCAGGGGAATTTCAGTCTCACGGCGCCGCTCTCGGTGCCGCCCGGCTCCCGCACGTCGGTCACCACGCCGATCGCCAGGCCGGGGATGCGCGGGCCGCGGGAGGGCGCGTTGGCGCCGGTGACCAGGCCGGTCAGGGAGCGGTCCGGGCTGGCGCTCACCCACACCGTCGTACGGTATCCGCCGTGCGGTTCGAGGACGTGCTGGACGGCCGTCGCCGTGTACTTGCCACTGAAGGCCTGCCCGACGTTGCCGAGCGCCACGGGTTTGCCCGCCCGCAGCTTCGGGTTGCCCTCGACCAGCGCCTCCAGTTCGCCGAACCCGGCGCTCACCTGGCCGGCCACCGCGTCGGCGACCGCCCGGGTCTCGGCCTGGGTGCGGTACGGGGTGTCGGTGACCGTCAGCTTCGACGTGCCGAACCGGGCGGCGAAGGCGGGGCTCAGTCCCGGCAGCACGGTGTCGCTGTCCACCGAGGGACTGCGGGCCACCAGCGGACGCTTCGTGGTCACGTCCCAGCCGCGCACCTCCACCCGCTGTGCCCCGTCCGCGGTCGACAGGGAGGCCCGCAGCGCCAGCAGGTTCCGCCCGTACTCCAGCACCATCGGGTTCCGGGTGGCCGAGGTGGACGGCGCGGGCGCTCCGGACGCCTTCTCCGGCCGGGTGAACTGGAGCAGTCCCTGGTCGTCGACGCGCACCTGCGCGCCGCTCTCGGCGGCCAGGAACTGCAGGAAGTCCCAGTCGGACACGTTCGCCTGGGAGAGCTGCGGGTAGGTGACCGGCGCGGCCTGCACGGTGCCGCAGGCCAGGCCCGCCCCGGCGGCCACCTTGCGGACGATGGCCGCCGCCGTCATGTTCCGGTACGCCACCACCTTCCGGCCGCGCTGGAGGCGGTGCGCCTTGGAGCAGGCGCGCACCACCGTGAACGAGCCGGTGCGGTCCCGGTCCAGCTCCAGGGCCGTCACCTCGCCGTTGAACAGCCGCTCGCGCGCCTGCCCGGACACCGTCTCCACCGACACCCTCAGCGGGGTGCCGATGGTGATGCCGGTCTCCTGGAGGAACTCGTGGTCGGGGTCGCGGAAGGTGAGCACCGCCGCGTCCGGCAGGCCCACGTTCTCGTCCACCACGCAGCTCACCAGCTGGGCGGCCCAGACCGCCGGGAGCTCGGCGGGCGTCTCCACGATCGGGTCCGCCGCGAAGGACCGTCCGCCCCGTTCCACGGCAGTGCTCACTGCTCCTCCTCACCGTCCGCGTCCCGCAGGCCCGGCACCACCAGTTCGGTGCCGGGGACGAGGGCCATCGGGTCGTCGATCCCGTTCGCCTCCGCGATGACCCGCCAGGCCGTCGCGTCGCCGTACTCCCGCCAGGCC
Source organism: Streptomyces sp. NPDC086080 (assembly GCF_044540255.1). Lineage (NCBI taxonomy): Bacteria > Bacillati > Actinomycetota > Actinomycetes > Kitasatosporales > Streptomycetaceae > Streptomyces > Streptomyces sp. NPDC086080. The sequence goes on along the minus strand of NZ_JBITRU010000004.1, from coordinate 372,443 downwards.
AGCAGGGCCAGGCTGTCGCCCGCCACGACGGTGTGCGTGCTGCGGGCGGTGCGGGCGCCGGAGGTCGGGTTCTGGCCCGCCGGGTCGACGCTCGCCTCCTCGATCGACAACTGGCAGGTGGCCCGCAGCGGTTTCCCGTCCACGTCGAACAGCGTGTAGGACACCGACAGGCTGGAGAGCACCCCGTCGAACGAGGTCGTCCGCGCGGTCCCCCACTCGAACCGCACCCACGGGCTGGCCGGCTTCTTGCGGCCGAGGCTCGCCGGGGTCGGCACACACGCCTTCATCAGCTTCTCCACCGCCTGCTCCACGGAGTCGTCGTGCCGGGCGGTGGCGTCCAGGAACACCTCGAGGCTCAGGGTGCGCGGGCCGCTGCCGACGAACTCGGGCAGCGCCGACTGCCCCGCCATCCGGGACGGGGTGCGCCGCCACTCGGTGGTCTTCTGCAACTGCAGGCTGCTGGGGTTGAACTGGAGGTTCAGCAGCGCGATCGTCCCGCCCGGCTTCGCGCCGACGGAGGCCGGGGGTTCCTTCAGCGTCAGCTGGGCCCTGGCCCGACTGGAGCGGAGCATGGTGGACACGCCGGGACTTCCTTTCCGGGACGGGTGCGGGTGGTGCGCGGCGGTGGACGGGGCCGGGTCAGGAGGGGCGCAGTCCCTCGTGGGCGATCTCCAGGGTCTCCACCGCGGCCTGCGAGTTGCTGGGGTCGAAGGACGGGCCCTGCCAGCGCACGGGCACGATCCCGAACACCTGCCAGCTGATGATCCGGCTGAGGTTCGGCTTCAGCGCCACGATCTCGCCGTCCTTGGGCTCCACCCGCTTCAGCGTCTCGTCCAGCCAGCGGCCGATCTTCGCCGTGTCGGCGGTGACCGGCCGGGTGAGCGTGATGTTCGACCAGGTGACGCGGCCGGGCAGCTGCCAGGAGAAGCCGTTGTTGCCGCCCTCCGCGTAGCTCTCGACCTCCACCTCGGCGCCCATGCCGGAGCAGGTGTTGAAGGCGCCCAGGTCGTTGCCGCCGATCGTGAGCTGGAAGAACACGCTGCTCGCGAAGATGTTGTCCGTCATCCGTCCGTCATCCGTTCCGTGCCTGCCCTCAGCGGCGTCCGTCGTAGGGGCGGCCCGTACGTTCCCGGCCGCGCCGCAGTTCGGCGCGCAGCAGGCGGGCCAGGGGGTCGAGCAGGCGGCGCGCCAGGTCGTCCAGGTCGGCGCCGGGGTTCTGCGGGGAGTCGGCCGACCGGTCCGCCCGCCCGGCGGCGCGCTCGGGTACCGCGAGGTCACCCGCGGGGGACACCGACGCCGAACCGGCCCGCGCCGTCCGCGTCCTGGCCGGTACGGCCTCGACCGGTAGGCCCCGGGCCACGGCGGGGTCACCGGCGGGGGAGGCATCGCGCTGGACGGGGGTCGCCGCCCGGCCGGTTCCCCCGCCCGCCGCCGGTCCCGGCGGTACGGTCCGCGGGCGGACCACGGGAACGGGTCCCGCCGGCGCCGGTGCCGTCGTGGCCGACGGGCCGTGGGCCAGGGGTGCCCGCTGGAGTCCGGCCACGGGGAGGGTCCGTGCCGGGGCGGAGGTGACCGCCGTACCGGGAGCCGTGCGGGGCGGCGCGGGCCGGACGACGGGGACGCGCCGGACGGCGCCGGTGTCCCGGGAGCCGGCCGCTGCCGCGGGGCCGGGCCGCGAGGGAGCCGGTTCCGCCGGCCGGTGGGTCGTCACGGCCCGCTGGAGGTGCGGGATCGCCGGTGTGCCGGTGGACCGGACCGGGCGGGTGGGTGCGCCGGTGGGCGGTGCGGAGGCGGGCGGTGCGGAGGCGGCGCCGGAGCCGGCCGGTGCGGTGGTCCAGCGCGCGGCCACGACGGGACGGCCGCCGCCGCGGGACTCGGGCGGCGGTGCCGCGCCTTCGGGGGCCCGGGTGTTCAGGGTGAGGGGGCGGGCGGGGAGCAGCGCGAGCGTGCGGAGGGGCGCGGGGGCGGGAAGGGTCCCGGGGCGGGGGACGACCGTGGCGGAGGGCCGGGTCCCGGCGGTGCTGTCGGCCGTGGGGCCACCGGTCGTGGGCCCGGTACCCGCCGTGCCTCCCCCTGCCGTGGCACGGGTGCCCGCAGTGGGGGCGCCGGCGGCCCGGGGCGGGGAAGGGCTCACGGCACGGGCGACGACGGGTCCCGGTCCGGCGGACATCGAGGGGGGCCGTACGACGTTCCCGGCCGGGCCTTCCGGTGCCGGAGCCGGGGACACGGCGGGCGGGCCCGGCGTCGTCATCGGCGGCATGGCCGGCCCGCCGCCGTGAGGAGCTGTGGGGCCGGATGACGGGGTGACGGGCGTGGCGGGCGTGACGGGCGTGGCGGGCGTGGCGGAGCTGTTCGAGAGGCTGCGCTGGACGTCGGCGGTCCCCAGCAGAGGGGCGGTCGCCGCGTTCCGTTCCCGTACCGGCGAGGCCTCGGCGGGCCTTTGGACGTCGGACGTCGTACGGGGGGCTCGGGCGCCGGACGTGGTGGCGTCGGGCAGGCCGGCACTGGGGGGCAGCGCGGGCAGGGGCGCGCCCAGGCCGCCGCGGGAGCGGGCACCGGTCCGTCGGGGAGCGGCGGTCGGGTGCGCGGCGCGGCTGTCGGGGCCGGCACCCGGCGCGGTATCCCGCGCAGCGCTGTCGGACGCGGCGCCGGCCGTGTCCTCGGCCCGGCGCTGCACGATGGGAAGCGCGGGACCGGAAGCGGGTCCCGGGGCGGGTACGGCGGCAACGTCCTTCGCCAGGGGTGTCGCCGTCGACGGCAGTTCCGTCAACGGGGCACCCAACGGCGGGCGGCCGTCGGCGCGTGGGGCGGGGGTACGCGAAGGGGCCTGCGGCCCGGCCGGGGCGGTGGGGGCGGGGGTGTTCGGGACGGACGCGCCGGAGGCCGGGGCGCCGCCCGGTGCCGGGGTGGCGGGGCGCAGGGCGGGGACGCGGCGTACGGGTCCGGTCACGCGGCGGGCGACGGTCAACCGGGGCCCGACCGGCCGCGGCCGGGCCACCGGGCGGGCCGCCACGGCGCCGGGGGCCGGGGACGCCTCCGGCCGGCCGTCGGCCCGTTCGGACGACGCCCCGGTGGCGGTGCGCCGCACGGACGGTCCGGACGTGGGCCGGGCACCGGCTCCCCCGGCGGGCGCACCGGGGACCACGGAGACACGTCGGACCAGCGGAATCGGCGAAGTGGCCGGCGGGCGGCCGGAGTCGGAGGGCACCACGACCGGGGTGCCGTCCGGTGTCACAGCCCGCTGCGCGGCGGGAGACGACGGGGAGAGCACGGCGGGAGACGTCGTGGACGTGATGCCACGGGTCCGCGCGGCATCGCCCGCACTCCCCGTGTCCGGACCGCTGTGCGTGCCGTCGGCGGAACGGGCCACCACGGTGTCCGCCCCGGAGGCCGCGCCCCCGGCCCGCGCACTGCCCGAGCCGCCCGGGGACGTTCGCGGACCGGAGGATGCCGGCCCCGACCGAAAACCGGAGGAACCGTGACCCGAGGACCCCGAACCCGACGACCCCGGACCGGAGGTGCCAGAAGCCGAGGAACCCGAACGGGAGGTACCGGAGCCCGAAGAAGCCGGACCGGAGGCACCCGAGCCCGAAGAAGCCGGACCGGAGGCACCGGAGCCCAAGGCCGCCGAACGGAAAGTGCCAGAGCCCGAAGAAGCCGGACCGGAGGCAGCAGAACCCGGGGACACCGAACGCGAGGGCGCGGAACCGGACGTGCGCATCCGCCGGGCGACCGGTGTGGCCGGCGCCGTGCCGCCCGCGCGGGCCGTGTCCGCACCCGCCGTGTCAGGCCGCACCACAGGCGGTGTGCCGGCCTGCGGTGTGCCGCCCTGCGGGGCGCCCCCTTCCGCCCCTTCCGTCCGCAGCGCGCGGAGCAGCAGCGGACCCCCGCCGGTGTCGGTGGCCCGCGGGGTGGCCGGACGCGTGACCCCCCGCACCAGGCCGGTCGGGGCGTCGGGCAGCACGGCATGACCGAGGCCGCTGCCGAAGGACGGGTTCTGCCAGGCGGCGAGGCCCGCGCGGAAGGCGAGGCCGTCACTCACGCCCAGCGGGGCGCGCGAGACGGTGAGCGTCGGCGCGGCGGCGCGGCGCCAGCCGCCGTCCCAGTCGCCGGGCACGGCGGGTCCCGGGGTGTCGGGCACGGCAGCGGCCGGGACACCGTTCCCGTCCCGGTCCCCGCCCTCGCCGGGCCCGCCGGGCCCGCCGCGCGCCGACGGCCGCGCGGCCCGGCGGCGCAGCCTGTCCCGCCATGCCATGCTCAACCGCTTTCGTTCATGCGCGTGTTGATACGGGCGATCTCGGCGACCCACTCCCGGCGTTCGCCGTGGGTCAGGTCGAGGATCTCCTCACGCGGCCAGTGGAAGTGATAGGCGACGTACGCGATCTCCTCCAGGAGCCGGGGAAGCGCGTACGTCACGATTCCCCCAGGCGCCCACCCGAGAGGTCGACCTCGAAGCCACCCTCGCAGTGCGGACAGGTCACCGCCGCGCGGGTGTGGCCCTCGCTGTTGACGCGGCGGTAGAAGTCCTGGAGGAAGGCGACGTCGGTGGCGTACATCCGCTCCACGACCCCGGCGTGCACATCGGTGATCGAGCCGAGCCGGGTGATCACCTGGCTCAGCAGCACCACGCTCAGGTACGCCGGGTTCTCCTTGACCCGCAGATCGATCTGGGGCCGCAGTTCGTCGCGGGCGGTGGCCAGGCGCATCGTGCCGTGCCGGTGCACCGTGCCCTCGTCGTCCACGTATCCGCGCGGCAGCTCGAAATCGAACTCGGTCCGCAGCCCGTGGTCCTCCCGGCGTGACGGGGCGGCGGCCGGGCCGGCCGCCGCCTGCTCCGACCCCTGGGCGGGCGCCTGGGCGGGCGCCGTCGCCTGGAGGATCTCCTCCAGGTTGCCCGCCGTCACCGTACGACGCCTCATTCGACGACGATCTCCTCGAACACGATCGTGACGGACTCGGTGGCCGGGGAGGACTCCCCCGCCTTCAGGGACGGGCCCTCCCACTTGGAGGCCCAGCCCTGCAGCAGCTGGATGCGGCGGACCGTGTTGCCCTCGGTGTCCTTGATCTCGATCGTGAGGTTCTGGCGCGCGGAGTTCACGGCCCCGTTGTTCAGGGTCTCCTTGATCCACTTGGTGAACTCGCTGCTCTGGTCGAGTCCCCGGGTGATCGTGATCTCGCCGGCCTGCCGGGCGCCCGGCTGCTTGCGGATGATCTGCTTGCCCTCCGAGGTCACCTGCTTGACCTCGACGACGTCCTCCTCGACGGTGAACCCGCTGATCTCCTGGATCGACTCGACCAGGTATCCGCCGAGCTGCACGCCGAAGACGTGGGTGGAAAGAGCGTCTCCCGTTGCCATGACTGTCTGTCAACCTTCCCTTGCGGACCCGCGGGTCACTCGTCGATGAGGCTGGTGGTGTCGGAGAACTGAGCCAGCCGGAACACCACGAACTCCGCGGGCTTGACCGGCGCGACGCCGATCTCGCAGACGACCCGGCCCTGGTCGATGGACTCCTGCGGGTTGTTGTCGCGGTCGCACTTCACGTAGAACGCCTCGGCGGCGGTCCGGCCGAACAGCGCGCCCCGGCGCCACTCCTCCTGGAGGAACGCGGTCACGTTGCGCCGGATGCTCGACCACAGACGGTCGTCGTTCGGCTCGAACACCACCCACTGGGTGCCGAGCAGGATGGACTCTTCGAGGTAGTTGAACAGGCGGCGCACGTTCAGGTAGCGCCATGCCGGGTCGGAGGAGAGGGTGCGGGCGCCCCAGATCCGGATGCCGCGGCCGGGGAAGGCCCGGATGCAGTTCACGCCGATCGGGTTGAGCAGGTCCTGCTCGCCCTTGCTGAGCCGCAGCTCCAGGTCGACCGCGCCGCGGATCACCTCGTTGGCGGGCGCCTTGTGCACACCGCGCTCGGCGTCGCTGCGCGCCCACACACCGGCGACGTGACCGCTCGGCGGGACGGTGGTGTTGCGTCCGAGCGCCGGGTCGAAGACCCGCACCCACGGGTAGTACAGGGTGGCGTAGCGGGAGTCGTAGCCCGCCTCGTCGTTGCGCCAGGTGCGCACCTGCTGGGCGGACATCCCGGGCGGGGCGTCGAGCACGGCCACCCGGTCGCCCATCTGTTCGCAGTGCGAGACGACGGCGAGCTGCACGGTGCGCACGCCCTCGGCGTCGATGTCACCGCGCTGGTAGGCGCCCATCAGGTCCGGCACCGCGACCATGGTGATCTCGTCGATGGTCTCCAGACCGCCGAACCCGGTGCGGGCCGCGGCGTCGCCGACGTATTCGGCGGGATCGATACGGGCCGGCTCGCCGGAGCCGTTCGCGGACGGCGCGCCCAGGGCGTCGGGGATCGCCACGGTCTGCGCGGCGGGCTTGGTGACGCCCGCGCCGCGCTGTTCGGTCACCTCGATCAGCTCGGAGGCGCGGGCCTGGGTGACCAGGTACCCCTTGACGTTCTTGCGGGTGGAGGCCTCGTAGGTCTCCACCACCTGGTCGCCGCGGCGGACCAGGACCTTGAAGCGGTCCTCCGGCGGGGTCTCGCCGTCCGCGTCGGCGACCTCCACCGACACCCCGGTCACGCCCGGTCTGGCCGCGATCAGGAAGCCGCCCAGTTCCACCGGCCGCACGGCCTTGCCGCCCTCACGCGGCCGGCCGGTACCGGCCGCCGGGGCGGAGGCGTCCTCGGCGGCCCCGCCGATGCGCACCACGTACGCGGCGCCGCCGCCGTTGGCGAAGTACCCGTAGACCGCGTGGGCCAGATAGGTGCCCTCGGTGAAGCCACCGAACAGCTGGACGTACTGGTCCCAGCCGGTGACCAGCGTCGGCGCGTGGAACGGTCCCTTCCCGGCGAAGCCGACGAACGCGGCGACGGCCGTGCCGACCCCTTCGATCGGCCGGGCACCGGACTGCACCTCCTCCACGTACACGCCCGGGGTGAGGTACGTCGGCATGCTCGCTCCTTCGACATCCTTGCGGTCACCTGTGTCCAGGCCGAGTCTGCGCGGAGCACCGGACGGTGCGGCAGGGACCCGCGGACCTGAACAGGGGCAGGACCGCTGCCTTTCCGGGCTCTCGAACCGCCCGGACGGCGCCCGGCGTTGCCCTCGCACTGCCCGCGCGGATCTGGACGCCGCGGCCGCCGACGCGGTCCACTGAGCAGCCGCAGAAGTGCACCGGACGAGGAGGCACGAGGTGCAGACGCCCAAGCCGCGCACCGAGCGGGCCGGGACCCGGCAGCCGGGGCGCGACCGGCCCCCCGCCCGGCGGGAGGAGGCCGGGAGCGCCGCCGTACCGCCGCCGCTCACCGACGGGACGCTCCGCGCGGCCCAGCGCGAGGCCGGCAACGCCGCCGTGACCCGTATGATCGCCCGCCGTGCCCGTCCCGCGTCCGCCCCGGAGCGGTACGACACCGGGGTGGACGGGGTCCTGAACTCGGGCGGCAAGCCGTTCACGGGGCCGGTGCGCCAGGAGATGGAGTCCCGGTTCGGGACCGACTTCTCCGGCGTACGGCTGCACACCGGGCCCGCCGCCGCCCGCTCGGCCCGCGCCATCGGGGCCCGTGCCTACACCTCCGGCAGTCATGTCGTCCTCGGCGACGGCGGCGGCGACAAGCACACCCTCGCCCATGAACTCACCCATGTCATCCAGCAGCGCCAGGGCCCGGTCTCCGGCACCGACCACGGGAACGGGCTGCGGATCAGCGACCCCGCCGACCACTTCGAGCGGGAGGCGGAGGCGAACGCGCACCGCGTGATGGCGGGCCCCTCGCCCGTGCAGCGGGCCGAGGCGGACACGGCGGCGCCCGCGTCCTGCGGCGCGGCGGTGATCCAGCGCAAGGGCACGGAAGAACTCTCGGGCCGGTTGCCGGCCGCCGGGGCCGGCGGCAACCCGGTGTCGTCCTTCCTCAAGTCCCTCTCGGGCGCCCCCGCCCAGGAGTCCCCGGAGCTGGCGGACATCCGCCAGGCCATCGCGAAGTACGACCGTGATCCCAAGCGTGACCCCATGTACTGCGCGCAGCAGCTGGTCACCCTGCTGCTGAATGTCAGCGTCGCCGAGGAGAACCTGGAAGGCAGGCCCAAACGGGAGACCGCGTCCGCCAGGACCTTCCTGACCGCGGCCCGCACGGCCCTGAAGGCCGAGAACGACCAGGTGACCGAACAGATCGGCCGGGACGCCGACTTCCCCGCGGAGGCCCGCACCCCCTTCGAGGCGATGACCGCGAACGGCATGCTCTGGAAGGAGGATGCCTGGGCCGACAGCGCCGTGGCGTTCGCCATGAGCGGGCCGAGCTACTTCCGCGAGCTGTCCGAGCTGAACCGGGCCGGTATGGCCAACGAGATCAGGACCCGTGGGCGCAACGACTGGGTGGGCGGTGTCGAACAGGCGCTGGGTGCCGCGCTGCGGCAGAGCGTGCTGGTCCACTACACCAAGGACGAGGAGCGCGCGGAGCAGCTGAAGCAGGCGGGCCACATCAAGTCGAAGACGGAGCTGCTGAAGGCGGACCCCGAGGCGCCCAACAACTCCGAGGGCTACGACACCCACGTACTCGCGAACGAGGGCTTCGTCTTCTTCTTCCTGGAGGCGCCCGGCAGCGAGTTCCGCGACACCCGGTTCGGAAAGGTCCGCTTCGAGATCCCGCTCGTGGACTCTCCCCTGGAGAAACAGGGCTGGCTGATGCTCAGCGACTTCGCCCAGCGGGAGTATCCGACGATCAAAGCCAAGCCCGCCGAGCCCGCGGTCACCAAGAGCGAGCTGCCCACCCGCGCGGAGAAGATACCCGCCGAATTCTCGCTGCCCGTAAGGAACTTCGACCTCGGAGCCGCCCATGCGAAGGTGGACGACTACAAGCTCATGGAGCGGCACGGCAAGGAGCAGGACCCGAATCGGGCGGCCCAGATCTACTTCTCCATGGCCCAGGCCGCGGCGGACGAGCACAGCACAATGACCTACGGCTCCGGCGCCGGGCAGAAGCCGTACAAGGAGCGGCTCCGCTCCAACACCCTCAGAGGCAAGGACATCATTCCCGGCCTGGTGGACCGCGCGGTGCTGGAGATCATGCGCATCGAGGACGTCAACCCCGCGCTGGCGGAGCGGCTGAAGAACATGTCCGGCCAGGAACTGATGAGGTTCCTCCTCAAAGACCTTCTGCGTCCGCAGGCCATGCTGCCGGGCACCGTGGATCTCGCCAACGCCACGATGCGGGTCAAGCCCTGACCCCGGACCGGTCACCTCACGCCCTGGTCACCTCACGCCCCGGCCGCCTCCGCCGTGTAGGGCCCGAACTCGCTCTCCAGAACCAGCCGTCCGAGCTTGCGGTACTCCTGGGCGACCGCGGTCACCGTCTGGCGCATGGTGAGCGGTTTGCCGGACTCCGCGGCGAGGTAGGCCGCGGTGACCGCACAGGCCCTGATCGAGCCCCCGGCCAGTTCGAAGCGGTCCGCGCAGAACGCGAGGTCGAGGTCGTCGGCCCGGGGCAGCCGGTCCCCCAGGCACCGGTCCCACAGGGCGAGGCGCCGACCGGTGTCCGGCATCGGGAAGTCCGCGACCACGTCCAGGCGGCGGGTGAACGCCTCGTCCAGGTTGGCCCGCAGGTTCGTGGTCAGCACCGCGATCCCGTCGAACGACTCCATGCGCTGGAGCAGGTACGCCGACTCGATGTTGGCGTGCCGGTCGTGCGCGTCCTTCACCTCCGAACGCCTGCCGAAGATCGCGTCGGCCTCGTCGAAGAGGAGCACCGCGTTGACCGCCGAGGCCTCGGTGAAGATGCGCTCCAGGTTCTTCTCGGTCTCCCCGATGTACTTGTCCACCACGGTGGACAGGTCCACCACGTACAGGTCCATGCCGAGGTCCGCGGCGACGACCTCGGCGGACATGGTCTTGCCCGTGCCCGACTCGCCGGCGAACAGCGCGATGACCCCGCGCCCCCGGCCGCCGCCGGGCCGCATCCCCCACTGCCCGAGCACCTGCTCGCGGTGGCGGGCGCGCAGCGCGAGTTCCCGCAGCCGCCGGTGGGTGGTGGGCGGGAGCACGAGGTCGTCCCAGCCGACCCCCGGTTCCACGCGCCGGGCGAGCCGGTCGAGGCCCGCACCGTTCTGGGCGCGTACGGCGACGCGCAGGTCGTCCGTTCCGACGGGGCGGCCGTCGAGGGCGGCCGTGCGCACCGCCGCGTCGGCGGCCTGGCGCACCTGCCCGGCGTCCAGCCGGTGCGCCGCGACGGCCCGCGCGAGCGCCTCGACGTCGCCGACGGGGACACGGTCGAGACCTTCGGCCGTACCGGCAGAGGCCCCGGCGAACGGCCCGACGTCACCGGCCGGCCGACGCAAGCCCTCGGCATCACCCGGAGCACCGCCGAGGCCCACCGCCGCACCGACCCCGGCAGCACCGGCAGAGGCCCCGGCGACGACACCGGCCGGCCGGGGACGTCCCTCGGCGTCACCGAGGGCGCCGACGGCCCGGGACAGGGCCCCGGCCGTACCGGTTGTCGCGGTGGCCCGGGTGAGTGCGTGGTGCCAGCGGGTGGCCTGGCGTTCGGGGGAGGGAGCCGGCACGGTGAGCACGACGGGGGTGTCGGCCGCCCAGGCCGGGTCCCAGCCCGTCGTGCCATGGGTGAACAGGGGGATGCCCCGAAGGGCGGCGCAGAAGGTGCCGAGGGTACGGGCACGTTCGCCGGGTTCCCCGGGCAGCGCCGCCAGCGGCCCGAGCACCACACCGGCGCCGGTCAGGCGGGCTTCGCGGGCAAGCACCCGGGCCAGCCCCGGCACATCGGCGGAGCGCCGGGCGAGCGCCGCCGTGTCCAGGACGAGCGGGCGCAGACCGGCCAGGCGCAGGGCGGCCACGGCCAGTCCCTCCGCGTCGCCGCCCAGGCTGCGCAGATGGACGAGGCCGACGCCGGTCCCGGCCGCGGCGGCCGCCCGGTGGACCTCCGCCGCCTCGGCGGTGGGGTCCTCCCGGACCTCGCCGAGCACACCGGTGAGCCGGGCGTCGGGCCGTGTGTCGCCCAGGAGGTGGCCGGTGACCCGGTCGGGGACCACCAGGACGCGGGACAGCGGGGGCCGTTCCGGTTCAGTGACCTCCACCAGTCCGTGCGCGACCAGCGGGGCCCCGGGGGCGAGGCGGAAGCGGGCGGGCGACGCGCCGGCCAGTCCGCACAGCTCCAGGGCGAGCCCGACCGTGGGCCGACGGCGTGTCAGATCGTCGTTGAGGTAGCCGTAGAGCCGCTCGAACCGGGTGTCCAGGTCGGGCGCCAGGGCGACCAGCAGCAGATCCAGGTCCAGCGGCGACAGCCCGAACCGCCGGGCGAGCATGCTGAGTTCCGAGCCCTCCGGTGGCTGCCAGGGCCCGTGCGCGGGCAGGCCGAGCCCACCCGGCTCGTCCAGGATCCGCGCCGCCGCCTCCGGGGTGAGGTACTGACCGCGGTAGGGGTCGTCCGGGTCCGGGTCGGTGTCCCGCCGTACGGCCACGGCCTCCCGCACCCGCCGCTCGACCTCCCCGAGCCGCACCCAGAAGGCGTCGGGACCGGCGGAGGGGGCGGCGGCGTCGCTGTCCGGGCCCACGTCGGTGTCCCCTCCCCCGGCGCGGTCCTCGTCGCGTACGGGTTCCACGGTGTGGGTCACGGCTGGCGGCCTCCCTTGCGGCGGCGTCGGGCCGGGGTCGGGGGGCGTTCGCGCGGGCCGGTGAAGCCGTCCGCGCCGGGGTCGCCGACCTCGGTGTAACGCAACCGGCGTCCGGTGCCCGCCTCCTCGCCCCCGCGGGCGGCGGCGGTGCGGACGACGAGGCCTTCGGTGACCGGCGGTGCGACGGCCCTGGTCACCCCGGCGAGCGGCGCCCGCACCCGGACCCCGAGGGACGCCTTCAGCTCCCCGCCGAGCGCCGACCAGACATCGGCGGCCGCGGGCGCGTCCATTCCCGTCCCGGCGGTGTCCAGGCCCACGGTCAGGCCGAGTTCGGCGAGCGAGCCGGTGAGCAGCGCCGGGGGCAGCACGTCGTACGCCACCAGCGTGCCGAGCACCTGCGACAGCAGCCGGTGTTCGTCCTGCGGGCGGCTCGCCCACGCCGTGACGAGATACGTCAGCTGGAACCAGCGCGGCGGGGAGCGCCGTGCGACGAGGTGCCCGTCCTCGTCGTACACCTCCCCCGCGCCGCTGCCGCGCCGCAGGGCGTCCTCCCGGATGTCGTACAGGAAGACGCAGACGGTCGGGGCGCTGCGCCGGGCCGCCCAGTCCCGGGTGGGGGCGTCGAAGACCACGTCGACGCCCGACGCCTCCAGGCCGCTTTCGGCGAGCAGCCGGCGCAGCCCCTCGTCGACCTCGTGGATCACCGGCGGGTCACCTCGTCCGGCGGCTGCACACTGCCGTTGACGACCAGGAAGTCGGTCTTCACCGGGGAGAATCCGGGGCCGCGGGCCGTGATGACGCGGGGTCCGGTCTGGTCCTTGGCGAGGATGAGCAGCTGGCCGATGAACGTGCCGTCCGCCAGCGGGACGGTCGGCGCCGCCGCGGCGGTGATGCCCGGCTTCCACTGGAACCGCACCGGCACGCCCGGCGGGAAGTCCTTGCCGCGCACGGAGGTGACGAAGCCGGGCTTGCCGATGTCCGGCACCGCGACGATGCGCGGCTGGAGGATGCGCAGCCGCTGCCGGGCGGTGTTGTCGCTCCGGTCGGCGTCCGTGCCGGTGGTGGTGAGGCGGCCGGTGACCTGCCCGGTCAGCGCCTTGTCGGGCCTGAGCACCACCCGTACGACGGTGCTGGCGCCCGGCGTGAGGTCGGGCAGCGCGCACTCGAGGTTCCGGTCGCAGCCGGCCGGCGTCCCGCCGCGGGGAATGCCGGCGGGCAGGCCGACGCGCAGCCGCAGTCCGGTGGCGAGGGCGTTACGGCCGTTGCGGACGGTGTACGTCACCACGACCCGGCCGCCGACGTAGCCGGGGTTCGGCTGGGCGGCGACCCGCACCCCGGGACCGGCGTCGGGCTGCCGCGGCACCGCGGGCGCCGTGGGAGTCGGCGCCGGGGCCGGGGGCGGCGCGGGAGTCGGCGGTGCGGACGTCGGCGTGGGCGTCGGCGTGGGATCGGGCGGGGGCGTGGCCTCGACCACCGGCACCACGGTCCGGCCCGCGTTGTCGCTGGGCCGCGGATCGATGACCGCACCGGTGACCGACCAGTCGACCGGCGCGTCACCGGGGGTGACTCCGGTGAGCGTGACGTCCACCGGGACGGTGGTGCCGGGCTCCACCACGCCGAGGTCGCACTCCAGGGAGGCGGCGTCGCAGCGGCGCCCGGGCGGGCTGATCCGGGTGACCCGCACGCCGGCCGGCGGGGCGATGGTCAGCCGGGTGCCGGGGGAGGCGGCGGGGCCGTGGTCGACCACGTCGACCCTGACCGTGACGGTGTCGCCGACGGTGACCTGCGGCGCGGTGCCGGGCGCCCGGACGGCGAGGTCCACGGACTGCTGGACGGAGGGTTCCTTCTGCCGGCCCGCGAGATCACCGGTGAGCGCGGTGATGTCGCCGGAGGTGAGGTCGAGGAGGCTCAGCTTCTCGGGGCTGTTGACCGCGGCGGTGGCGCGGGCGCTGAACACGAGCCCCTTGCCGTCGGCGGTCCAGGCGGCGTCGCGGGGCTGGTGCGGGCCGGTGAGCGAGGTGTCCGGCAACTCCCGGCCGCAGCCGCCGGGCACACCGCGGGCCGCGGCCGGCAGCAGGACCTGGCAGGTGTCGCCGGACAGGGAGGTCAGCAGGATGCCGTTCCGCTCGTCGATCCGGCCGGCGCCGTTCTCGCGGTTGAAGGCGATGCCGCGGCCGTCCGGGGAGAAGGCGGGGCTGTCGTCGATGACCTCGCAGCCGGCGGGGCAGTTCGTGGCGCTCAGGTCGGTCTGCCGGGACAGGTCGTTCACCGGCACGGTCCATACGTGCTTGTTGCCGCGGTTCCCGTTGATCTCCATGGCGCGGGTGAAGGCCAGGGTGGTGCCGTCGGAGGACCAGGTGGGCTGGGCGTCCCGGCCGGTGAGCTGTCCGGCCGGCGGGACGACCTCGCCGGTGACGGCGCCGGTCGCGACGTCCGCGACGAGGATGCGGCCGGCTTCGTCGAGACCGCCCGGCGAGGTCCGGGTGAAGGCGAGGCGGGTGCCGTCCGGGGAGAGTGTCGGGTCGGTGTCCCAGTCCGTGCCGGCGCGTCCGGCGAGGTTCATGGGCGCGGCGTTCGAGCCGTCGGCGTCCACCGTCCAGATCCGCTGGATCCGCCGGCCGGCGGCGTCGTCCTCGAAGCGGGTGACGACGATCCGGCGGCCGTCGGGCGTGTAGTTCTGCCGTTCGGTCCACGGATCGTAGCCGTCCCCGGGCCGGAACAGCGGGTCCTCGGCGGGATCGGTGTTGGTGTCGGCCGCCGGGTCCTCGTCGAGGATGGTCAGTCCCAGGTCACGGGGGTCGGAGCCGTCCGCGCGGACGTCCTGGAGCGTCACCGTGCGCGGGCCGGCCGCCGAGGTGCGTTCGACCACCGCCCCGCCGCCGTCGACGGAGCCGAGCCAGGTGGGCGAGCGGACGTCCCGGTCCTCGCTGAGCACCAGCGAGGGGACCCGGTCGGAGTGGGCGGTCGACCGGAACACGTGGTCCCAGTCGCCCTCGCACTCGCAGGTGATCTCGGGGCTCAGGAACACCAGGCCGTCCCCGTCGGGCAGCCACGCTGCCCCGTGGGCCCGCCAGTCGGCCGCCACGCCGGCGAACAGCGGTTCGTCGGCGCTCCCGTTCGTGATCCGCAGCCGGGACACCGGCCGCCCGTCCTCGGTGGTGGTGCGGGTGTACGCGATCCAGTCACGGTTGACGTCGTCGTCGACCGGGTTCCACGCCGGTTCGGAGGCCGTGCCGCCCGCGGAGCCGGTGACACGGGTGGCGGTGCCGCCGCTCAGGGCCCGTACGTAGATCTGCCGTCCGGCCGACGGGTCCCCGTCGCCGGCGTACGCGATGCGCTGCCCGTCGGGGGAGACCGTCGGGTCCTCCTCGTCGGCGGGGGTGTCGGTGAGCCGGGTCAGCCCGGTGCCGTCGGTGCGCACCAGCCACAGATCGCGCTGCGTCCCGCCGCCCGGGGCGGCGGGCCCGGCCGAGTCGAACACCACGGACTGTCCGTCGGGGGTCAGTTGGGGGTGCGCCGCGTCCATGCCGCTGGTCAGCCGCCGTACCGAACCGTCGGCGTCCCGCAGATAGATCTGGGGGTTCCGCTCGTCGCGGCGGGCCGCGAAGACCAGTCGGTCACCGAGAGCGGAAGGCTGCACGTCGTAGTGGGCCGGGCCCGCGCCGGACAGTGCGGTGCTGGAGGTGGTGGTGGCGACCCGGCCCAGACTGCGGTGCCCGGTACCGGCGTAGGTGATCCGGGTCTGCGCGGCGTCCGCGGCGGCCGTCTCCCGCGGCCCGGCGCTGCCGGGACCGGCCGCCGCCGTCACCCCGAGCAGGGGCAGGAGGAGCAGCAGCGACATGCCGAGTCTCCCCAGGCGGTTCCGCCCGCCGGAGCCAGCGGTTTCCATCGAGGTCCCCTTCGCGGTCTGGTGCGGCACCCGGATGTGCCCCCGCCACCGTGCACCGGCCGCGCGCACGGCGGCAGGACGGCGGGGCCATACGCGGGGGAAGTGTGGAGTGTGCTTTCGGGCAGCGCGGGGTTCCCCGGCGTCGTCGGCGGGGCCCCCGGCCGGTCCTCAGATCAGCCCGTTGCGCAGCGCGTAACCCACGGCGTGGGCCCTGTTGCGCAGTTGCAGGCGGGTGGTGACCTCGTGCAGCACGTTCTTGACGGTGCGTTCGGAGTACGCGGTCTTGCGGGCTATCTCCGCCGTGTCCAGGCCCTCCGACACCAGGCGCAGCATGTCCGCCTCGCGCGTGGTCAGGGTGGACAGGGACAGGGCTCCGGGATCGAGCGCGGAACGCTGGAGGCTGCCGACGTGGTGGAGCAGTTCGCCGAGCAGGTCGCCGGGCAGCATTCCCTCGCCGTTGCCCGTCGCCAGGACCAGACGCAGCAACTGGTCCTGGCCGGCCTCGGTGCGGCGCAGCACCGCCGCCACTCCGCACTCGATGACCCGTTGCAGCCCGCCGGGCCCGAGGGTGCCGATCACCAGGCCGGTGCGGGTGGCGTTGTTGTGCCGCAGCCGGTTCAGCAGGGCGGCCACATCGTCGTCGACGGTGTCGGCGACGACCAGTGACACCTGGGCCGAGTCCATGTGGTCGGCGTCGACCAGGTCGATCTCGGGGCGGTGCCGCACCTGCTGGACGACGCCCACGCGCAGCACGGGGTCGGCGGCGTAGACGGCCAGGGTCACCCGGGCCGGGCGCTCGAGCGGCGAGGTGTGGTGGCGCCAGCCGGCCGGGACGGGGTCATGGGGTGTGGCGTCGGGCGGGGCGGATGTGTTCTCTTCCACACGGAACATGGCTACCTGTTTCATAAATCAGTGGGGGGTTGAAGCCGAAAAAGCCGGGCGATCGCTCCGGGGGGGGGCGGTGCGCGTGAAACGGCTCGCCACATTAAGGACCCACCCTTACAGGAGAGTTGACATTGGCTTGCCGGGCAGAACGACTGCCCGTACATTGCCCTCGCGTTCCTCGCCGCGCCTCCGCTCGCGCTCCTACGGTGAGGGCGTGACGCCTTCCGCAGCCTCTTCCGTTCCCGGTGCGCCCGCCCTCGACATTCCGGCCGTGACGGTGACTCCGGGTGACATCGCCACCACCACCCTGACGGTGCGCAACGACAGCGACATCGTCGAGGCGTACGACCTCGAGGTCGTCGGGGACTGCGCCGCCTGGACCACGGTCGAACCGGCGCGCGTCTCCCTGTATCCCGGCACCTCGGAGACGGTGACGCTCCGTCTGGAGCCGCCGCGTTCCCCGGAGATCCGGGCCGGTGAGACACCCCTCGGGGTACGGGTGCTGCCGAACGAGCACCCCGACGCCGTGCGGGTCCTCGAGACCACCGTGCACGTGGGGGAGTTCCACGAACTCCGGACCGATCTGTCCCCGCGCCGCCGGCGCGGCTGGCTGCGCGGCCGCTACCTGCTGGCCGTGCGGAACCAGGGCAACACCCCGGTGCGGGTGGGCTTCACCCCGGGACAGGCGGGCACGGAGCTGGGATTCGTCTTCACCCCGGAGCGGCCGGAACTGAAGCCGGGCGAGTCGGCGGAGGTCGGGCTGCGGGTCCGTACCGCCAAGCCGGTGTGGTTCGGCACCCCCGTGGTGTGGCCGTTCACCGTGGACGCCGCGGAGGCCAAGGAGGCCGAAGGCGAGGACTCGCCGGCCGGGCCCCTGCCGGACGATGCCGTCGTACCGGCGCCGCTGGACGCGGAGTTCGTCCAGATACCGATCTTCCCCAAGTGGCTGCTGGCGCTGCTCGCCGCGCTGCTCGCGTTGTTGGTCGCCTGGTTCGCGCTGGTCCGTCCCGCGGTCCGCAGCGCCGCAGAGGAGGCCGCCACCGAGGCGGTCCGGCCCCGGCCGACACCGGCCGGGGAGCAGGGGGCCACCGGAGCGTCTCCCGGCACCGGCGCGAACAGCCGGCCCGGAGGCGGCGGCCAGGAACCGGGGTCGGCGGCGACCGGGCCGGGCGGGGACGGAAGCGGCTCCGCGGCCGAGGGCGGCACCGCGGCCGGCGGCCGGCAGAGCTCGGAGACCATCGATCTGAGGACGGACACCGGGCGGACCGGGGTCGGTACCTACAAGGTGCCCGAGAACAGTGTGTTCGGGGTCACCGACATCGTCGTCGCCAACTTCCAGGGCGACGAGGGCGTGTTGACGATCGCCTTCGGCGATCGCAAGATCACCACGATCGCGCTGGAAACGTTCCGCAACCAGGACTACCACTGGGTCACCCCCATCGAGATCCCAGAGAACGACACAGTGACCATCAGCGTGACCTGCGACAAGCCCGGTACACCGGCCACGGGTCGTCAGGCCTCGGAGTGCCACGAGGTCCTGAACGTGAGCGGGGTACTCAACACCACCACCCGATGAATCGGATGGATTGCTTCCGAGTTCATCCTCAATCAAGGGTGACCGCGTTCGGAAATATTCGAATGCCTTTCGGCCTGAAATCGATAGCCTTGGTCTCAAAACCGGCATCCGGCCACAGAGGCCCCGCGGGACACGTGTCACCGACTCCGCACTGAGGGCGACCGGGTTCCGCGAGGGCCGCTACGGGCGAAGGGCGCTTGGGTTCTCCGGGCTCCCCGGGTTTTCCGGGTTCTCCGGGCTCTCCAGGCTCTCCGGCTTCCTCGTCCCGCCGTCCGAGCCGTTGCCCGCCGCGCGCGTGGCGTTGTCGCTCGCGTTTCCCGGGGCGCCGCTGTCGGACCGCCCGGCCGGACCGCCGTCGTTCCTCTCCGGTGATGCGGTGTCGCGGGGCCAC
The DNA here is from genome assembly GCF_044540255.1 of Streptomyces sp. NPDC086080. Lineage (NCBI taxonomy): Bacteria > Bacillati > Actinomycetota > Actinomycetes > Kitasatosporales > Streptomycetaceae > Streptomyces > Streptomyces sp. NPDC086080. Next base: position 354,086 of record NZ_JBITRU010000004.1, on the reverse strand, counting down.
GCGTCGGCCCCTTCCAGCCGCTCGGCGCAGTAGGCGTCGACGTGTGCCGCGCCGCCCGCCGCTTCCGCCAGCCTCGTCCAGGCCGTCGGGTCCAGCGCCTTGCCACGACCCCGCACCTGCGCGTGGGCGCGGCAGAGGGCGTCTTCGTCCCGGGCCGTCGTCGGGAGGTCCGGGAGGTCCTGGTGGTCCTGGTGGTCCTGGTGGTCCTGGCGGTCCTGGTGGTCGGATCCGGCACCCGGGTCCGCCGGACCGCCGGTGGGCGGGCCGGTGGTGCCGGACGACGGGGCGTGGGTGCCCTTGCCGTCCTCCGTCGGGTCGTCCGTGGACGAGCCCGTCGCGCCGATTCCGGCGACCGCGACCCCGCCCAGGGTGAGACCGGCGGCCACGAGAGAGAGCGTGGCCTTCAGCGAGTGACGGCCGAGCCGGCTCCGGCCGAGCCGCCAGTCGTCCCGGCGCCGGGTGCGCGCGCCGTGCGCCTCCGCTTCCCGGGCGGCGATGAACGCGGCGACGGCCCGCTGTTCGGCCCCGGCGTCCACTCCGTCGCGGATCAGCGCAGCGGCGAGCAGCGCCTCCAGGCCGGCGACGTCGACGACGCGCCCGGCGGGAACGGGGCCCGGGCCGCTCCGCGCGGATGGCACGCCCACAGGGTGCACACACCGACGGCCGGCCGGCCCGCCATCGCTCTGCCGTTCACCCATGTCCGTTCCCGCCCCTGCTCGCTCTTGTCCGGCCCCGCTTCATCCGGCCCGGTCCTACCCCCGGTCCTGCTGTGCCCTGCACGGTCCCACCCGGACCAGCCGGTCGCCCCAGCCCTGCCCAGCCCCGCCCGGTCCCACTACACCCAGCCAGGTCCCAGCAGACCTGCCGCACCCTGCTCGGTCCTGCCCGGACCAGCCGGACGCTCCAGCCCCGCTCGGCCCAGCCGGTCCCACTACACCCAGCCACGTCCAACCAGACCTGCCGCACCCTGCACGGTCCTACCTGGACCAGCCGAACGCCCCAGCCCCGCCCGGTCCTACCTCACCCAGCCAGGTCCAACCGGTCCTGCCGCACCCTGCTCGGTCCTACCCGGACCAGCCGGTCGCCCCAGCCCTGCCCGGCCCCACTCCCCCCAGCCAGGTCCCACCGAACCTGCCACGCCCGGCTCGGTCCTGCCCGGCCCCACGCGGTACGTCCCACCCCACCCGGTCCGGGCGGCGCTGCCGCACCCCCGCCGGTCCGCCCCCGTGGGTGGCGCGGCCCGGACCGACGGATACGTGGCGCGTATCCGGCCTGTTCAGCACCCGGACCGTGGCGGCCGTCGGGGCCCGCCGGGTGCGGACGGCCCGGGTCGGGCGTCGCCGGGCCGCTCGCGGGGTCCGCCGTACCGGCCGGCACTCATGTCGACTCACCCAGCGTCCGCGGCGCCTCATCCGTCACACTGTCGGCGCCGAGCTGCCGGGCGAGCCGCTTCAGGCCCCGGTGCGCGGCCGTCCGTACCGCGCCCGGCCGCTTGCCGAGAACGCGGGCGGCGGCGGGGCCGTCGAGGCCGACGACCACCCGCAGCAGTACCGCCTCGGCCTGGTCGCGCGGCAGCCCGCCGACCAGTCCGAGGGCGTGTTCGGTGGACATGGCCTCCATGGCCTGGTCGTAGGTGCTCTGCACCCCGGGCAGGTCCAAAACGTCCTGTTCCAGGGTCGACGGCCGGGGCCGTACCCGCTGCCGGCGCAGATGGTCGAGCGCCCGGTGCCGGGCGATGGTCGCCGTCCAGCCCCGGAAGCCGGCTCCGTCACCCCTGAACCGGCCCAGGTCACGGGCGATCTCCAGCCAGGCGTCCGACATCACGTCCTCGGCGTCGTCCCCGACCAGCCCGCGCACATAGGCGAGCAGGGCCGGCTGCAGAAGCCGGTAGGCCACGGCGAAGGCGGCCTCGTCCCCCGTCTGGGCCCGTCCGACGGCCGCGCCCAGCTCCCCGTCGTACGCCTGTGCGCGGCGGGGTCCCCCTCCGTGGCCCAAGAACCGTCCTCGTCCGTACCGAGCGCGTAGCGCACCGCTTTGGCTTGGTGTGAGCACGTCCAACTGTGTCCACACCCCCACGGTCCTCAGCGTCCGGCGCGACGAATGTGTCACAGCCCGTCAGACACCCCGTACGTCATGTCCGGGCCCCGCCGGGGCCGTCGGTGGCGGCCGTCAGGGGACGGCGGGCCCGCCCAGGTACGTCCCGTCGCGCTCGTAGGGCCAGGCGTTGGCGACACAGCCGTCGAGGCCCTTGATCTGCTGCATCATCGCGGGGGCGGGGCGGCCGGGCCCCGGGCAGCCCTCGTGTCCGTGTCCGAGGCGGTGGCCGACCTCGTGGTTGACGATCAGTGCGCGGTACTCGCCGATCGGCCCGTCGAACTGCGGTGAGCCCAGCACCCACCGCTTGAGGTTGACCACCACGTCCGTGCCCACGCTGCAGTTCACCTCACCGCGGGTCAGTAACCCGGCGGCACCGCAGATGCGGTCCGTCGTACCGGGTGTCGCGATCTTCACCACGAAGTCGTACGACCCGGAACCGACGAGCCGGAAGGAGTTCACCCCGTCCCGGGTCCAGCCCCGGCGGTCGGCGAGGACCGCCGAGACCTCGGCGGCGGCCTCGTTCACCCGGACGTCGATGCCGTCCTCGACCAGCACCTTGTAGCGCCGGACGCGGCTGCCCGTACCGACCACCGTCCCGTCGGCCCGCGCGGTGGTGAAAGTACCGGGGCCGGTGGCCGGGATGTCGGGCGCCGAGGTGGAGGCGGAGGACGAGGCGGACGGGCTCCGGGAGGGCGAGGAAGGGGGCGAGGAGGCGGAGGACGAGGCGGAAGGCGGGGGCCCGGGGCTGCCGGAGGGGCCCGGCTCCGGCAGCGGGCCGGTGTCCCCGGTGTTCCCCTCCAGCATGTCCCCGGCCGCCGCCACCGGGTCGTCCCCGGCGGGTGCGTGCCCTTCCCGGAAGTGCGCGAAGGCCACGCCCGAGGCGACCAGTACGGCGGCGAAGGCCAGCCCGGCCATGACGATCCTGCTCCGGCGTCGCCGGGCGGAGCCGCGCCCCGGCCAGGGCCGGCGCCCCCGCCGCTTACCTCGCCCGCGCCGCTCTCCTCGTCCGTCACGCTGTCCCACGACGGAAATCCCCTCGCATCGCCCTGCCCTCACCGAACGGCGGCCCGGGTCCCGGGCCGGCCCCCGGAAGGACAGAGCGGGCGAGGCACCACGACGGTCACGGATCAGAGGCGTGTCGATCATCACATCGCAGACCTGTCGATTCCGTACAACCTTCCGACTGCCCGTAGATCCGCGAGGACACGCCGGGGGTGTACGGGTTCGGGGTGCGGTGTCCTCAGCCGCCGGACGCGTCCCGGCACAGCAGGCGCAGGGATCCCTCGCCGGTGCGGCAGCGGCGGGCCTCGTCGATCGGGTCCCAGAGGCGGCCGTCGGGGGTGCGGACCCAGTGGTCGCCGCCGGAGGCCCACCACTCGCCTCCGGCGTGACGGACGATCACCTCACCGGCATAGGCACCGAGTCCGCGCAGCACCGGCTCCACGGCGGCGTGCACGGCCGTCTCCCGGCACAGGTCCTCGATCATCCGGTCGACGCTCCACAGACTGCGCGCCGAGTAGTCGAGGCGCAGCCGTGCCTCTTCGCTCATGGCCGCCACCGCGGCCGCCGCCCAGCGGACCGGCTTCGCCGCGGCCGAGGGCCTGGCCTCCCGCTGCGCCGTCGCAGTCGTGGTCACCGTCGTCGCAGTCGTCGCAGTCGTCATGCCCTGAAGAGCGCTGGGGCGCGCCGTTTCGTCACCCGGGCGCCAGGCGATACGCCGACGGACACGGGACCACCCCCGAAGCCGGCGCCCGCGGGACGGCCCGCGGGACCAAGCCCTCCCGGACGGCCGACAGGCGCCCCAGCCGTCCCTGCGTCCTGGCGACACGCCGACGGACACGGGACCACCCCCGGAGCCGGCGCCCGCGGGACGGCCCGCGGGACCATGCCCTCCCGGACGGCCGACAGGCGCCTCAGCG
>NZ_JBITRU010000004.1:218287-349973 GCF_044540255.1 Streptomyces sp. NPDC086080 | reverse complement strand
GCCGTCCCTGCGTCCTGGCGACACGCCGACGGACACGGGACCACCCCCGGAGCCGGCGCCCGCGGGACGGCCCGCGGGACCAAGCCCTCCCGGACGACCGACAAGCGCCCCAGCCGTCCCTGCGTCCTGGCGACACGCCGACGGACACGGGACCACCCCAAAGCCGGCGGCCGCGGGACAGCCCGCGGGACCATGCCCTCCCGGACGACCGACAGGCGCCTCAGCCGTCCCTGCGTCCTGGCGACACGCCGACGGACACGGGACCACCCCCGGAGCCGGCGCCCGCGGGACGGCCCGCGGGACCAAGCCCTCCCGGACGGCCGACAGGCGCCCCAGCGCCTCAGCCGTCCCTGCGGTTGCGGCGGGACACCGCGGCGCGGAGTACCCGCCGTCCCTCCGTCGACACCTCCAGCGCGCCGAGCAGTCCTGCCGGGCCATCGGCCAGGACATCCAGGACGGTGATCTGACGGCGCAGTTCGGCAGCGAGGAGCGGGGACAGGCCCTCCGCGGGCCCCTTACGGCACAGGTCGACCAGGGCGTCGTCACCGGCGGCGGGGCCGTCCAGCAGCGCGTGGATCCGCAGCGCGGCGAGGGAGCAGGAGTCGGCCCACGCCGCGAGGCCGGCGGCGGACCGCTCCGCCGGCGCGGCGGCGAGCATCCGCTGCGCGAGCGCCACGGACTCCTCCGGCTCCTCCGCGCCGGTCGCCGTGTCCAGTCTGCCGCGCGCCTGTTCCAGTCGTTCGGCCCAGTCGCCGGGGGCCGCGCCCTCCGCGAGGCTCCCCCAGAGCGGCCGCAGCACCTCGTCGTCGCCGCCCAGCAAGGGCACGCACCGATCCAAACAAGCCAGCCCGCTCACGGCCAGCCCACGCTCGTCGGCCTGTGCGATCAGTTCCACCAGGCTCATCCACGCCTCCCCTTGCGGGTCGTCACAGGCCCCCGATGAGGCCCTGTGCGGGTCTCATCCCTACGGAACCCGCATTTCCCCTTACTGCGTGCGACGGGCCCGGAGTGTCACTCGGACACCACGCCGAGGCGGTCGAGGAGACGGAAGAAGAGGTTTTCGGCCATGGGTCCGGGGTCGGCGGCCAGTACCTCGGCCAGGTCCTCGGCGGACACGGAGTGCCCCGCCTCCTCGGCCCAGAAGACGGCACGCTCGGCGGCGTCGGCGGGCTCCAGGAAGTAGTCGTCGACCGTGAGCCCCTGCTGCTGCCCGTCGAGGTGACCGGCCATCGCGGCCCGTGCCAGGCAGGTGGTCCACGCCCCGCTCTCCGGTGACGCCGCCTCGATCACCACACAGTCGCTGTCCATGACGTATCCGAACAGCGCGGGCGCTCCGGTCTCCCGGGCGAGGTCGTTCATGTTCCCCACGTCGCCCCCGCCGCCCGGGTACTCCCACACCTGCCAGCCGTCCGGTGCCGAGGTGCGCAGGGTCATGCCACCGGCCGCACCGGCCAGCGCCTCCAGTTCGGCGAGTGGCCGCTCCCCACGGCCCACCACGAAATACCCCCAGTAGCCCATACGCTGGCGTTCCCCCCGGTGCGTCGGTTCGGATCAACCAAACATCACCACAGTCGCACGCGGGTTCGCAGGCATATCCGGCAATCCGCCGTATCCGGCCGGGCGCGTCAGCCCAGTTCAGCAGCCAGGTTCCGGAACTCCGCCCAGGACAGTTCCGGTGTGCCCGGGTCCCACAGCTTCTGCACGGTCGCCCTCAGGGGCATGCGGATACCGGCCGCGATCTGTTCCTGGGTCTGGGAGCGGGGCAGATCGCCCCAGACGGCGAAGGACCCGCCGAGGATCTGGTCGTCGTACCGCTCCGGCACGGCGGTGGTGCCGCGCAGCACCCGCGGCGTCCACTGCTCGTAGATCCGCTCCCCCGTCGGGTAGACGAAGGTCTGCGGCTCGCCGAGGACGTAGTAGAGGAACTCGTCGTTGTAGTTGACGACCTCGCGGCCCTCGTCCAGATACACGGCCGGCTCCCGGGCGCCGATCTCCTTGCCGGTCCAGTAGGCGACCTGGATGTCCTCCGCGGCCCGGACCGAACCGCCCCGGAAGAAGCCGTCGTTCCAGGCGCGGGGCGTGCGGTCGTGGGCCCGCACCGTGTCCGCCCGGTCGTTCAGCCAGCCGGTCGTCAGGTCCTCGACGGTCGCGCCGGCGCCGTGCTTCCTCCGCGCGGCGGCGGCCAGGCCCGGGAACGACGCCTCGGGGTCGGACACCACCAGCGCCTGGTACTCGTCGGCGCCCAGGTGCCACTGCCCGCCGGGGAAGAGTCCCGCGTACTCGTTCAGCAGATCGTCGACGATCTGGGCGGAGGCGGGCTTGGAGATGTCGATCGCGCCGCGCACGGTACCGCCGCCCGCGTCGCGCAGCTGGAGGTCGGGGTGGGCGGCGAGGACCGCGCCGAGGTGTCCGGGCGAGTCGATCTCGGGGACGACGGTGATGTGCCGGCTCGCCGCGAGGTCGACGATCCTCTTGACCTGCTCCTTGGTCAGGTGCCGCTCGGACACGATCTCCGGATGCGAGTCGGACTCGATGCGGAAGCCCTGGTCGTCGGAGAAGTGCAGGCCGAACTCGTTGTACTTCAGATCGCCGAGTTCCCGTATCCGGTCCTCGATCCAGTCGGCGCTGTAGTGCTTGCGCGCGATGTCCAGCATCAGTCCGCGCCGCTGCTTGGCCGGCGCGTCGCGCACCACGCCCTCGGGGGCGCTGCCGGCCCCCTTGATCTCCTGCTTGAGGGTGCGGGTGCCGTAGAACACGCCCGCCTCCGCGGGGGCCGCCACGGTCACCCGTCCGCCCCGCACGGTCATCGTGTACGACTCCGGGTTCGCGCCGGCGTCGCGGTTCAGCTCCAGCCGCAGGTCACCGTCCCGCTCGTCGTCCTGCTCGCCCGCGTACGTCAGCCCCAGCTCGCCGGCGACCAGCCGGCCCTCGTCGGCCAGCGCCGGGTCGTCCACGACCACCCGGTGCCCGCGTGCCGGACGCCAGCCCGGGCCGCGTTCCGCCGTGTGCTCGCGGACGGCGGGTATGGTGCGCGGCGCCTTCGACAGGGGGTAGGAACGGGTGGGGACCGGACTCGGGCTCCGGGTGGAGGCCGCCGACGTGGAGTCCGCGGACGAGTCGTCGTCGCCCGACGTCGCCCACAGTCCGACGCCGACACCGGACGCCGCCACCAGCACACCCGCCGCGACGGCCGCGACCAGCACCCGGCGCTCCCTCACCGCCCCCGCCGCCGAATGACGCCTGTGCTGCCTGGACTGCCTGGGCTGCTTGGACTGTCTGGGCTGCTTGGACTGCCTCTGCTGCCTGTGCCGACTCACTCCGCCAACGTACGACCCATTCGGGTGAGGGGCGTCCACGAGCCGATCTCAAACTCTTCCGTCCGAGTGAATTCGGGGTACCGATCCGACACGTCTCGGACGCACTCGATAACGTGACGGCACAACTCTCACAGCATCTTCCACCGACACGCACGCGACGCCCACGAGGATCCCCGCTGCCTGTGCACCGTCTCCCAGAGTCCCCCGGCCGAGTCGCCATACCCGCGCAGTCCCGCGGCGCGCCCGAGCCCGCGTCCCCCCTGGAGCGGTTCAACACCGCCCCCGCCCAGGACGCCGAGCGCGCCCTTCTGGCCTGCCTGCACAGTCTCCGCTGGGCCCTGCGCGTCGCCGGCCACCGCCCCTACCCCGACCCGGCGTCCCTCCTGGCGGCCGCGGACGAGGCGGCGTACGACCTCTCCGCCAAGGAACTCGCGGAGGCCCTGGCGGCGGAATCGCTCCCCGCACTCCCCGAGGACACCTACTCGGCCGCCCACACCGCCCTGAACGCGGCCCACGCCGCCTATGAAGCCAAGTTCGGACATGTGTTCGTCATCTGCCTGGACGGCGTCCCCGAGGAGGACGCCCTGGACCGGGTCCTGACGGACATCCGGTCACGATTGGCGAACGATCCCGAGGACGAGCAGGTCGTGGCCGCCGAGCAGCTCCGGCACCTGGCGAGAGGGCGTCTGGAGCGCCTCCTCGGGGGCACGGGGAACTGCGCGTACGACCCCCGCGGCGCCGCACCCGGCAATTGACCGCATACCCCCCGATCCGGTAGCCGCCGGGAACCGCCCCGCACCCCTTCGAGTGCAAGTTTGATCACACCGGCAGGCCCCCCGTAAGCGCCGCAGGCAACCGTCGCTACCATGCTGGGGGCCGGTGGACCGTACCCGGCCGGGCCCGACCGACAAGGAAAGCCGGCGCGGCCCCGATCCCCGCTCCCGGAGGAAATTTCCGTGCCGGCTGGAACGCTGTACCGCGGCCGGGAAGGAATGTGGTCCTGGGTGGCTCATCGAGTCACCGGCGTCCTCATCTTCTTCTTCCTGTTCGTTCACGTGCTGGACACCGCTCTCGTACGGGTGTCCCCCGAGGCCTACGACGAGGTCGTGGCCTCGTACAAGACGCCGATCGTCGCGCTGCTGGAGTACGGCCTCGTCGCCGCCATCCTCTTCCACGCGCTCAACGGCCTGCGTGTCATCGCCGTCGACTTCTGGGTCAAGGGCGCCCGCTACCAGAAGCAGATGCTCTGGACCGTCGTCGCCATCTGGGTCGTGCTGATGCTCGGGGCGATCTACCCCGTCCTCGGCCACGCCGCTCGTGAACTGTTCGGGAGCTGACGCGCATGTCCACGACTGAAACCAGCGCCTCGGGCATCGGCCCCGTCGAGGGCGCCTCCCTCTACTCCGTCGACAACCCGGCGCCGGTCATCGAGCCGCCGCGCAAGCGGACGAAGAAGACCCCGAAGAGCACCCGGGGCAACTTCGAGCTGGCCGCCTGGCTGTTCATGCGCCTGTCCGGCATCGTCCTGGTGGTCCTCGTCATCGGCCACCTGCTGATCCAGCTGGTGCTGGACGGCGGCGTCTCCAAGATCGGCTTCGCCTTCGTGGCCGGCCGCTGGGCCTCGCCGTTCTGGCAGGTCTGGGACCTGCTGATGCTGTGGCTGGCGATGCTGCACGGCGCCAACGGCCTGCGTACGGTCATCAACGACTACGCGGAGCGGCCGAACACCCGGCTGTGGCTCAAGGGCCTGCTCTACACCGCCACGGTGTTCACCATCCTGCTGGGCACGCTGGTGATCTTCACCTTCGACCCGAACATCCGCTAGGCACGGGGCTGCGAGAGATATGAAGATCCACAAGTACGACACCGTCATCGTCGGCGCCGGCGGCGCGGGCATGCGCGCGGCCATCGAGTCGACGAAGCGCAGCCGCACCGCCGTCCTGACGAAGCTCTACCCCACCCGCTCCCACACGGGCGCCGCGCAGGGCGGTATGGCCGCCGCGCTGGCCAACGTGGAGGAGGACAACTGGGAGTGGCACACCTTCGACACGGTCAAGGGCGGTGACTACCTGGTCGACCAGGACGCCGCCGAGATCCTGGCGAAGGAGGCCATCGACTCCGTCCTCGACCTGGAGAAGATGGGCCTGCCGTTCAACCGGACGCCGAACGGCACCATCGACCAGCGCCGCTTCGGCGGTCACAGCCGCAACCACGGCGAGGCCCCGGTCCGCCGCTCCTGCTACGCGGCCGACCGCACCGGTCACATGATCCTCCAGACGCTGTACCAGAACTGCGTGAAGGAGGGCGTGGAGTTCTACAACGAGTTCTACGTCCTGGACCAGCTGATCACCGAGGTCGGCGGCGTCAGGAAGTCGGCCGGTGTCGTGGCGTACGAGCTGGCCACCGGCGAGATCCACGTCTTCCGGGCGAAGTCCGTGATCTACGCCTCCGGCGGCACCGGCAAGTTCTTCAAGGTGACGTCGAACGCGCACACGCTGACCGGTGACGGCCAGGCCGCCGTGTACCGGCGCGGGCTGCCGCTGGAGGACATGGAGTTCTTCCAGTTCCACCCGACCGGCATCTGGCGCATGGGCATCCTGCTGACGGAGGGCGCCCGCGGTGAGGGCGGCATCCTGCGCAACAAGGACGGCGAGCGCTTCATGGAGAAGTACGCGCCGGTCATGAAGGACCTCGCCTCGCGTGACGTCGTCTCGCGCTCCATCTACACGGAGATCCGCGAGGGCCGTGGCTGCGGTCCCGAGGGCGATCACGTCTACCTGGACCTCACGCACCTCCCGCCGGAGCAGCTGGACGCCAAGCTGCCCGACATCACGGAGTTCGCGCGGACCTACCTCGGCATCGAGCCCTACACGGACCCGATCCCGATCCAGCCCACCGCCCACTACGCGATGGGCGGCATCCCGACCAACGTCCAGGGTGAGGTGCTGGCGGACAACACCACCGTCGTGCCCGGTCTGTACGCGGCCGGCGAGGTCGCCTGCGTGTCGGTGCACGGCGCCAACCGCCTGGGCACCAACTCGCTCCTTGACATCAACGTGTTCGGCAAGCGGGCGGGCATCGCCGCGGCGGAGTACGCGCAGACCACCGACTTCGTCGAGCTGCCGGAGAACCCGGAGTCCCTCGTCGTCGAGCAGATCGAGCGGCTGCGTTCCTCCACCGGCAACGAGCGGGTGGCCGACCTCCGCCGCGAGCTGCAGGAGACCATGGACGCCAATGTCATGGTGTTCCGCACCGAGCAGACGATCAAGACGGCGGTCGAGAAGATCGCCGAGCTGCGCGCGCGCTACCGGAACGTCGCCATCCAGGACAAGGGCAAGCGGTTCAACACCGACCTGCTGGAGGCCGTCGAGCTGGGCAACCTGCTCGACCTGGCCGAGGTCATGGCCGTCTCGGCACTGGCCCGCAAGGAGTCCCGCGGCGGTCACTACCGCGAGGACCACCCCAACCGCGACGACATCAACTTCATGCGTCACACGATGGCGTACCGCGAGGTCGGCGCCGACGGCTCCGAGTCCGTCCGTCTGGACTACAAGCCGGTCGTCCAGACCCGCTACCAGCCGATGGAGCGTAAGTACTGATGGCTACCCCTGCTCTCGACACGTCGGACGCGGCCGGTTCCCCCCGGGCCGGCTTCGCCGACTCCCCCTACATCACCGTCACGCTCCGGATCCGCCGGTTCAACCCGGAGGTCGCGGCCGAGGCGGTCTGGGAAGACTTCCAGCTGGAGATCGACCCCAAGGAGCGTGTCCTCGACGCGCTGCACAAGATCAAGTGGGACCAGGACGGCACGCTGACCTTCCGCCGCTCCTGCGCCCACGGCATCTGCGGCTCCGACGCCATGCGGATCAACGGCAAGAACCGCCTGGCCTGCAAGACGCTGATCAAGGACATCAACCCGGAGAAGCCGATCACGATCGAGGCCATAAAGGGCCTCACGGTCCTCAAGGACCTGGTCGTGGACATGGAGCCGTTCTTCCAGGCGTACCGGGACGTGATGCCCTTCCTGATCACGAAGGACACCAACGAGCCGACGCGTGAGCGGCTCCAGTCCACCGAGGACCGCGAGCGCTTCGACGAAACGACCAAGTGCATCCTGTGTGCCGCGTGCACGTCCTCGTGCCCGGTGTTCTGGAACGACGGGCAGTACTTCGGCCCGGCGGCCATCGTCAACGCGCACCGCTTCATCTTCGACTCGCGTGACGAGGCCGGCGAGCAGCGCCTGGAGATCCTCAACGACCGCGACGGCGTCTGGCGCTGCCGCACGACCTTCAACTGCACGGACGCCTGCCCGCGCGGCATCGAGGTCACGAAGGTGATCGCGGAAGTGAAGCGCGCGCTGATCACGCGCCGCTACTGAGGTTCATCGCCGTACGTCCGTGAGGGCCCCGTTTCCGCTGGAGACGGGGCCCTCGTGCGGAACAGCTCCTCTCTTCGTAGCCGTGCTCCCAGGAGACCGGCATGGCGCGCCCGAGCGCTTCGCCGGCGTCGAATCCCCGCGGCCGGGTCGGCGGTCGGATCGCGCGTGCGGCGATCGCGGACGGCTACGACGTCGTCGTAGCCCAGGTACGCCCCGCCCGGCCGCGACCCCGGGACCCGCACCGCTCCGCAGGGCGTCCGCCCCGGACGTTAGGCTCTCTTCCCGTGCCCGCGAAGAACGACGGTCCCGGCGACGGCGCCGCACCCAGCAAGTCCGAGCAGACCCGCGCCCTGATCTTCCAGACGGCCATGCGGCTGTTCCAGGAGCGCGGCTACGACAGGACGACCATGCGGGCCATCTCCAAGGAGGCCGGCGTCTCCGTCGGCAACGCCTACTACTACTTCGAGGGCAAGGAACACCTGATCCAGGGCTTCTACGACCGGATCGCCGCCGAGCACCAGGTGGCGGCCCGGGAGGTGCTGGCCCGGGAGACCGAGTTGGAGGCACGGCTCGCGGGCGTGCTGAAGGCGTGGCTGGACATCGCCACGCCGTACCACGAGTTCGCGGTGCAGTTCTTCAAGAACGCCGCGGACCCGGACAGCCCGCTCAGCCCCTTCTCCCCGGAGTCCGAGCACGCGCGCGTGGAGGCGATCAGCGTGCACCGGGCGGTGCTGGCCGGGACGAGGACCAAGGTGCCGGCGGAACTGCGCGACATCCTGCCCGAGCTGATGTGGCTATCGCAGATGGGACTGTGCCTGTACTGGATCTTCGACCGCACCGAGGGCCGGGAGCGCAGTTACCGGCTCGCCGAGCGGGGCGCCCGGCTCACCGCGCGGGGTGTCGCCCTGTCCCGCTTCCGGGTGCTGCGGCCGCTGGTCCGGGACGTGCACGAACTGTTCACGGAGTTCCTGCCCGGGATGACCAAGGCGCTTCCCGACCCCGCGAAGAAGACGGCAACCGGGAAGAGGACGGCGACCGAGGGGAAGGGGGCGCCCGTCGACGACGAGCGCCCCGGCACCCTCAGTTGACGGCGTCCACTCCGTCGGGCGCGAGTTCCACGTCGTGCGTCAGCGGCCCGTCCGCCACGGTCACATGGGCCGCGCGGGAGCCGTGCGAGGCCGCCGTGGCCGCGAGCAGATACGTGCCCGGGGCCGGTACGGAGACGATGTACGCGCCGTCGGCGAGGGAGACGACCCCGTCCAGCTGACGGCCCCCCGGGGTCATCAGGGTGACGGCCGCGCCCTCGACGGGTTCACCGTCGGCCGTACGGACGTAACCGTGGACGACCGAGGAGGGGCCCCCGCGCTGGGCGGGGATCGCCGGGGGTGTCCCGGCGCCCGGCTCCGGGATGTCCTGCCTGGGTTCGACCGCCATGTGCGGCAGCCGCTTGTCCAGGCCCGCCGGCAGCCACCAGTTGGACCGGCCGAGCAGATGCATCACGGCCGGGACCAGCGCCGTGCGCAGGATGAACGCGTCCAGCGCGACCGCGGCGGCCAGGCCCACACCCGCCATGGCCGCTCCGTAGTCGCCGCTCAGCACGAAGGCGAGGAAGACACAGACCATGATCAGGGCCGCGGAGTTGATGACCCGGCTGGTCTCCGCCAGGCCGACGCGCACCGCGCGGGCGTTGTCCTGTGTGTGCACCCACTCCTCGTGCATCCGGCTCACCAGGAACACCTGGTAGTCCATGGAGAGGCCGAACAGCAGCGACAGCATGATGATCGGCAGGAAGGACGCGATGGGGCCCTCCTGGCCGAGACCCAGCGCATCCAGGCCGATGCCCCACTGGAAGACCGCCACGAGGACGCCGAAGGAGGCCGCCGCAGCGAGCAGGTTCATCACCGCGGCCGTCAGCGGCACCACCAGGGAACGGAACGCCAGCAGCAGGAGCAGGAAGCCGAGGCCGATGATCGTGGCGATGAACAGCGGCAGCCGGTCCCCCGTCACCGACGCGAAGTCCTTCGACACCGCGGTCACGCCTCCGACATGGGCCCGGACACCCGCGTCCGGGATGACCTCCTCGCGCAGGGTGTCGATGAGCCGGTCCGTCTCCACGTCCTGCGGTGAGGTGTCGGGAATGACCTGGATGACGCTCACGCCGTTCGCGGGTGGCACGACGGCGACCTGCGCTACTCCCTCGGTCTCCTTCACCGCCGTCACCAGACCGTCGGACGCCTCGCCGTCCACGACCACCTGGAGCGGCCCGTTGAAGCCGGGCCCGAAGCCCTCGGCGAGCAGGTCGTAGGCCTGCCTGGTGGTCATGGAGGCGTCGTCGTTGCCCTGGTCCACGGTGCCCAGCCGCAGCGACAGCAGCGGAATGGCGAGCGCCGCCATCAGCACGACGGCCAGCACGGCCACGGAACGCGGCCGCCGCTCGACACCGGCGGACCAGCGGGCGGCGAGACCGCTCACCGCCTCCTTCTCCGGTCCCTCGGCCGCGAGCCGGCGGCGCTGGCGGCGGCTGAGCACCCGGTGGCCGAGCAGCCCGAGCAGCGCGGGCAGCAGGGTCACGGAGGCGAGCACGCTCATGACGACGGTCAGCGAGGTGCCGATGACCACGCCGTCCAGGAAGCGCAGGTTCGTCACCAGCATCCCGGCGAGCGCGATGCACACGGTGCCGCCCGCGAACAGCACCGCCCGGCCCGAGGTGTTGAGGGCGGTGACCGCCGCCTCCTCGGGGTCGGCGCCGCGCAGGATGCCGCGACGGTGCCGGGTGACGATGAACAGGGCGTAGTCGATGCCGACGCCGAGACCGATCAACGTCGACAGCAGCGTGGCGAGTTCGGGGACGTTGGTGACATGGCTGAGCAACTGGGTGCCGAACATGCCGGTGCCGACGCCGAAGACGGCGATCACGAGCGGCAGCAGCATCGCGAAGAGGGAACCGAAGGCCACGAACAGCACGACGGCGGCCGCGAGGATACCGACCAGTTCGGCCGTGCCCGTCGGCGGTTCCTGTACGCGCGTGATGGCCTGGCCGCCCAGCTCCACCTGGAACCCGTCACCCCCGGCGTCCCGCGCCGTGTCGACGACGTCCTGGACGAGTTCCTTCGGCACCGCGTCCGCCTGCTCGGCGAACGTCACCTGGGCGTAGGCGATCCGCCCGTCCTCACTGATCTGCGCCGCCCCGTCGGCGCCGTACGGGCCGGTGACGTCACCGACCCCCTCCATCCGTCCGATCTCCCGCAGCGCCGGCTCGATCCGGGACCGTACGGAGTCGTCCCGCACGGAACCCTCGTCGACCTTCCACACCACCGTGTCGGTGTCGCCCGCGCGCTCCGGGAACGCCCGCTCCATCAGGTCGTACGCCCGCTTGGAGTCGGTGTCCGGAAGCGAGAAGACCTCCGCGTAGTTCGTGCCCGCGCCGCTCGCCGACACCCCCAGTCCGAACAGCGCCCCCACCCACAGCAACAGGACCACCACCCGATGCCGATAGCACCAACGTGCCAATGCCGCCACGTCTTCACTCCTTCGTCGAAACGGTCGGTCCCCCAGGTCCTGTCAGCAGAATCGACCGCGACGCCCGCGCGGCGACACGGCTCGCGCGGGACTCTCAAGGAACTCCAAGGCGACAACCCGTACGGCCGGCACCGTCCGCGCCGATACTGGGGGGCATGACGACAGCTCCCGGCAACGTGCTGGTCGTGGAGGACGAGGAGAGCATCGCCGACGTCCTCGCCATCGCCCTGCGCTACCACCGTTTCGAGGTCATGACCGCGGGCACGGTCCGCGAGGCCCTCGCCCTGACCGAGCACACCCGCCCCGACTGCGCCCTGCTCGACGTCATGCTGCCCGACGGCGACGGCCGCGCCCTGGGGCGTGAACTGCGGTCGCGGCGGCCCGAACTGGCGCTGGTCTTCCTCACCGCGCGGGACGCGCCCGCCGAGGTGGTCGGCGCGCTCGGCTTCGGCGACGACTACATCACCAAACCCTTCAACATCGACGAGGTCGTGGCCCGGATCACCGCCGTCCTGCGCCGCACCCGCCCCGCCGACGTGCTCCCGCAGCGGGCGCCGCTGCGCCACGGCGACCTGGAGCTGGACGAGACGACGTACTCGGTGCGCCGCGCGGGCCGTTCGGTCGAACTCACCCCCACCGAATACGCCCTGCTGCGCTTCCTGGTGCGCAACGCCGGCCGGATCGTGCCCAAGGAGCAACTACTGCGCCACGTCTGGCAGTACGAGCACGCACCCGCCGAATCGACCGTCGTCGAGACCTACATCAGCTATCTGCGGCGCAAGCTCGACACGCTCGGCCCGCCGGTGATCACCACCCGGCGCGGGGTCGGATACGGGCTGACGTGAGGCCGCCGATCCGACGACCCCGCTGTGGGCGTGGGCGGGGAATTCATTCGCTGCGTGGCCAACTGGCTCTGGCCAACGTGGTGCTGCTCGCTCTCGGCATCGTCGCGGCGACCGTGGTGAGCGTACTGGGCATGCGGTACTACCTGCTGGACCAGATCGACTCGGGGCTGTCCGGGAGCCGGGACTCCCTGGGTGGTACGGAACTGACGCTCCGGCAGATCGACTCGCTGAGCGCGCTGAGCTTCTTCCGCGACCGGGTGGAGCCCGACGGGAGACCGGCGGACGACCGGGACACGCTCTTCGCCGCCGTGGACGCCCGGGGCGAGCCCGTCGGGCTCCTCGGCTTCGCCCCCACCGACCCCCAGCGTGCCCTGGCGGCCGCGGTGGGCGACGCCCGCGCGCTGGCCCGGGACCCGGAGCCGCGCGACGTCACCGTGGGCGGATCCGCCTACCGTGCCACCGCCACCCGGCTCGCGGACGGCACGCAGATCATCATCGCCGCCTCCACCGAGTCGGTGCACAGTGCCATCGGCAAGGTGGTCAAGCTCAATCTGGCGATCGGCACCCTGCTGCTGTTGCTGCTGGCCTGTCTGACCCTGTTCAGCGTGGGACGCCGGATGCGGCCGCTGGAGGACATGGTGGAGACGTCCTCGGCGATCGCGGAGGGTGATCTGACCCGGCGGGTGCCCTCCAGCCGGGATCCCATCCTCGAGGTGGAGCAACTGCGGCTGGCGCTCAACTCGATGCTCCAGCAGGTGGAGTCGGCGTACCGCACGCGCGAGCGCAGCGCCGCCCAGCTGCGGCGGTTCGTCGCCGACGCCTCGCACGAGCTGCGCACACCGCTGGCCGCGATACGCGGCTACCTCCAGCTGTACGAAAGGGGAATGCTGCGGGAGCCCACGGAGCGCAAGCGGGCCTGGGACCGGATGATGGCGGAGTCCGACCGGATGGGACGGCTCGTCGACGAGCTGCTGGTCCTGGCCCGGCTCGACCAGCGCCCCGAACTGCGGCTGCGGAACGTGGACGTGTGCCGGTTGCTGCGGGACGCGGCGGATGATCTGCGGGTGCAGCAGCCGGGGCGGCCGGTGACCGTGGACGCCGACGGTTCGGTGCTGGTGCACGCGGACGAGGCCGGACTGCGGCAGGTGATCGGCAACCTGCTGGGCAACGTACGCACGCACACGGCGGCGGATGTTCCGGTGCGGCTGGGCGTGGTCCGCGGGGACGACGGTGTCGTGCGGCTGTCCGTGGCGGACGAGGGGCCGGGGCTCGCTCCCGAGGACGCGGCACGGGTCTTCGACCGCTTCTTCCGGGCGGGCGGGGGAGCGGGGAGCGGTCTGGGGATGGCGATCGTGCAGGGGGCCGTCAGGGCGCACGGCGGTGAGGTCTCGGTGACCACCACCCCCGGCGAGGGCCTGACCGCCACAGTGACCCTGCCCCACCGCACCCCCCGCCCCAAAACCCCGCCCCCAACAACCCCACCCACGGCCACCCACGCCCCCTGAGCCACGGGCAGCCACACCCCCTGAGCCGCAGGCACTCGTGCCCCCTGAGCCACGGACAACCACACCCCCTGAGCCGCAGGCACTCGTGCCCCCTGAGCCACGGACAACCACACCCCCTGAGCCGCGGGCAGTCGTGCCGCTGGGGCGGCACGGGTGGGCGCGGCGGCACCCCGCAAGCGCGGGTGAGCAAACCCACCCCCGGCCCGCACCACCCCCGCCCGACCCCGCACCCCGGCCCACGTCACCCCCGCCCACACCCCCGCCGGCAGGCCCCCTCACGCCCCCCGCGAAGCCAACTCGATCACCGTGACATCCGACGGCGCGCCCACCCGGGTAGGCGGCCCCCACGCCCCCGCCCCCCGGCTGACGTACAACTGCGTGTCCCCGTACCGCTCCAGCCCCTCCAGCGTCGGATTCACCGCACCCGCGACAAGACTCCCGGGCCACAGCTGCCCCCCATGCGTGTGTCCGGACAGCTGCAGATCCACCCCGTGGTCCACGGCATCGTGAATCTGCACCGGCTGATGCGCCAGCAGCACACACGCCCGCTCCCGATCCCGGTCCCCCAGCGCCTTCGCGTAGTCGGGCCCCTCTCCCTCCCGCTCCCCGGCCACGTCATTGACTCCGGCCAGATCGAAGTGCGGCAACTCCGTCCGGGCGTTCTCCAGCGGGTTGAGCCCGAGCCGCCGCACCTCCTCGACCCACTGCGCGGCACCGGAGAAGTACTCGTGGTTGCCGGTGACGAAGAACGCCCCGTGGCGGGCCCGCAGCTGCGCCAGCGGCGCCGCGGCCGGACCGAGATCCTTCACACTGCCGTCCACCAGGTCCCCGACGACCGCGATCAGATCCGGCTGGGTCGAGTTGACCGTGTCGACGACCTTCTGCGCGAACCCCCGCCCGAGCACCGGCCCGAGGTGCACGTCGGTCACCACCGCGATACGGAAACCGTGCGCCGCCCGGGGCAGCTTGGCCAGCGGCACGGTGACCCGCCTCACCCCCGGCCCACGCAGCACCCCGTACGTGCCGTATCCCACCGTCCCCACGGCCGCCGCGGCGGCGGCCCCGCCGACGACGCGGGAGACGAAGAGACGCCGCGACGGACCGGCGGGCACCACGGGTGCCTCCGGCTCCGCCGACGCCTCGGTCGCGCGGCCGGAGGCGGAACCGCCCCCGGAGGATCCCGCACCCTCCGCGCCGGCCCGGGCAGCCGCACCCTCCGCGCCGGCCCGGGCAGCCGCACCCTCCGCGCCGGCCCAGGCAGCCGCACCCCGTCCCGCCGGTATCGCCTCCGGCTTCACCGGTACCTCGGCCGGCGCCTCGACCTCCGCGCCCGCCGGCCCGGCCGGCGCCTCAGCCTCCGCGCCCGCCGCCCCCGCCGGCGCGTCGGCCGCCGCGTCCTCCGGGACGGCAGATCCCTCCCCCGCCCGGTCCCGCCGCTCCAGCACCCTGCGCAGCACCGGCCGCACCAACTCGCCCGCGAGCACCGCGAGCAGCAGATACAGGGACAGCGCCATCCACAGGAACCCCGGCCAGGCCAGCACCTGCTGGAGCCGGAAGGGAGCCCCGGCGCCCTCCGAGACCATCGCGCCGACGGTCAGCGCCCAGCCCCCGACGATCACCACCGCACCCGCGCGGCGCACCGCGCCCGGGCCTCGCGTGGTGTCCCGGAACAGACGCCGCCAGACATACCAGTTGCCCGCAACCAGAACGGCCAGAACCAGCAGCGCGACGAGCACGAAGACGATGACCACGGTGCGGAATTCCCTGCTTTCCGTTACGACGTCGTCGGTGACGTCCGGCTCAGTGCGCGCAGCCCGCGCAACCCGATGCCCCCGATGACCGTCCCCAAGACAAAGGAGACAACGGCGAGCGTCAGATGAACGAAGAAGTACGCCGTGGGATTCCCGTCCTCGAACGCCAGACCACTGGCGTCCTTGACCAGGTTCCTGACGAAAGTGACCCAAATGACCCAGCTCCACACCCCGAAGGCGAGCAGGAACCAGGAGACGGGGCGGCTGAGTTTCACCGGGACAGACCTTTCATCGCGGCGCCGTGCTCCC
The DNA here is from genome assembly GCF_044540255.1 of Streptomyces sp. NPDC086080. Taxonomy (NCBI): domain Bacteria; kingdom Bacillati; phylum Actinomycetota; class Actinomycetes; order Kitasatosporales; family Streptomycetaceae; genus Streptomyces; species Streptomyces sp. NPDC086080. Next base: position 334,349 of record NZ_JBITRU010000004.1, on the reverse strand, counting down.
GCGGTCGGCCCGGGGTCCAGGGAGTGTCCCCCTGAGGGGCACGGCTTGCGTCCAGTATCACCGGCCACTGTCCGGTTCCTTGCCCGGGGTGGGGACCGGGGTGGGACATCCTCAGATGTGGCATGTACGTTTCCGACCGTGCCCGCACCCAAGAACACCGTCCGGCCATGGCTGTTGGCCGCTGCCACGGTCCTGCTGTCCACCACGCTGACCGCGCCCGCCGCCCTGGCGGCCCCCAAGCCGTCGACCACACCGTCGGCCACTCCCCCCGCGTCCATGTCGACGGTGGGCGGCGCCCGGCTCGGGCAGCCCGGCACGCAGGTCAATCTCGCGAGCGGCGTGCCCGTACTGCCGAAGGACCTGTCGGCCCGGTCCTGGATCGTCGCCGACGCCGAGTCCGGTGAGGTGCTCGCCGCGCACAACGCGCACTGGCGGCTGGCTCCCGCGAGCACGCTGAAGATGCTGTTCGCCGACACCCTGCTGCCGAAGTGGCCCGGGACGACCGAGCACAAGGTGGAGGTCTCCGACCTGGCCGGCATCGGGTCCGGCTCCAGCATGGTCGGGATCAAGGAGGAGGAGACCTACACGGTCCACGACCTGTGGCTGGGTGTCTTCCTTCGCTCCGGCAACGACGCGGTGCACGTACTGTCGGCGATGAACGGCGGAGTCAAGAACACCGTTGCGGAGATGAACGAGCACGCCGATGACCTCCAGGCCCTCGACACGTACGTGGTCAGCCCGGACGGCTACGACGCCGAGCGGCAGGTGTCGTCCGCGTACGACCTGACGCTGATCGCCCGCTCGGGGCTGCAGAAGAAGGACTTCCGGGAGTACGCCGCGACGGTGCGGGCGAAGTTCCCGGGCGAGACGAAGAAGAACAAGAAGGGCAAGAAGGTCCGCGGGTCCTTCGAGATCCAGAACACCAACCGGTTGCTGAGCGGCGACTTCGACGTGCCCGTCTACCAGGGCATAGCGGGTGTGAAGAACGGCAACACCACCAACGCCGGCGCCACCTTCACCGGTGTCGCCGAGCGCGGCGGCAAGGTGCTGCTGGTGACCGTGATGAACCCGCAGAAGAACGAGTCCAACGCGGTCTACAAGGAGACCGCGCGGCTCTTCGACTGGGGCTTCAGGGCGGCCGGCAAGGTCGAGCCGGTGGGCGAACTGGTGCCGCCGAAGAGCGCCGCCGTGGCCACCGCCCGGCCGGGCCCCTCGGCCTCTCCCGGTGAGGCCGGGGGTGCCGGGGCCGGGGCCGGATCGAAGCCGGTCGCCAGTGCCCCGGCGGGCGGCGGAACCGACGGCGCCGGGATCGCGCTGGGCATCGTCGGCGGGGTGCTGGTGCTGCTCGCGGGCGGCGCGTTCCTGGTCAACCGGCGCTGGCCGCTGCCTGACCTGGTGCGCCGCCGCTCACGTCCATGACCTCGGCGGTCTCGTCCCCCTTGCTCGGCGTCGCCGTCCAGGCGGCGCAGAACAGGACCAGTTTCGTGGTGAAGTTGATCCACAGCAGCAGGGCCACGGGGACGCCGAACGCGCCGTACATGCTCCTCGCGGCCACTCCCTGCAGATAGCCGCTGAGCAGCAGCTTCAGCAGTTCGATGCCGACCGCGCCGGTGAGCGCGGCGACGATCAGCCGACGCCGGGCGGGTTCGACGCCGGGGAGCAGGGTGAGGACGTAGAGCAGGAGCAGGAAGTCGGCGCCCACGGCGACGGCGAACGCCGCCAGGTGCAGCACGATGCCTCCCCAGCCGCCCTTCTCCAGTCCGATGGCGTCACTGATCCGGCCGACCAGCGCGGAGGCGACGGCGGAGGCGGCGAGGGTGATCAGGAGCGCGCCGCCGAGCCCGACGAGGATGCCCGCGTCCTTGCCCTTGCGCAGGAGCGGGTTCTCCTCCTCGTCGGGCAGTTCCCACACCGCGCGCAGGCAGTCCCGCATGGCGCCGGCCCAGCTGATGCCGGTGAACAGCAGGACGGCGCCGGCGATGAGGCCGACGGTGCCGGCGTTCTGCACCAGGTCGCCGATCTGGTCGGAGATGCCGGGCACCTGATCGGTGATCTTGTCCTGAAGGGCGTCCTGCTGGTCCTGGCCGAGCGTGGCGGCACCGATCGCGGCGGCCACGGTGAGCAGCGGGAACAGGGCGACGAAGCTGCGGAACGTCATCTCCGCGGCCAGCCGTGTCCAGCGCACGCGGTCCAGCCGCTCGTACGACCGCCACGCGTGGGTGAGCATCAGTCGCGTCATCCACGGCCCGACACCCGGGAGCTTTTTCAGCCAGTCCATGAGCCGACTCTGCCCGCATCGCGGAAGACCAATGTCCTGGTGCCCCAGAACCGGACACCGGTGGCCAGCGCCATACCGATGACCGCGCCGGACACGATGTCCGCGCGCCCCGAGGTGAGGCCGAGCCCGTAGTGGCTGACGGCCAGGCACAGCAGCTGGACGGCGGCGCCGGCGAGGTTGACCGCGAAGAACATCGCGTAGGGGCGCGCGCCGCGCACCCGTGTGCCGCGATAGGTGCCGTGCGCGTTGCCGGCGTAGGCGACGGTGCAGCCCGCGACGAAGGAGAGCGCCTTGGCGGTGAGCGGGTCGAGTCCGGCGGGGCCGCGCAGGCAGACGAAGAGGGCGAGGTCGACGGCGTAGGCGAGCAGACCCGCGGTGGCGAAACCGACAAGCTCCCGCCGGTGCCGGAGCAGACGGTCCCTCACCGGTCCGCGGACTCTCACCGGCCCGCGGATTCTCACCAGTCCGCCACCGCCGCGGCGTACATCGCCATCCACACCACGCCGATGAGGGCGAGGGCACGGTCGCCCAGCACCACGTCCTCGGGTTCGCCGGCGGTCCCCCGGTCGGCGAAGACGGCGTACCGGAGGACGGCGAGGACGAAGGCGACCACGGACAGCTCCCGCCAGGGCAGCAGGCCGGTGTGCGGCGCCCCGCCCTCCTCCAGGGCCCACAGGCAGTAGCCGAGGACGGCGACGCCGGCGGCGAGCTGCCAGACGAAGCGGAGGTAGCCGGTGGTGTACTCGGTGAGCAGCGCGCGCGTGGCGCCCTCCTTCCCGGCCAGGTGCACGGCCTCGGAGTAGCGCTTGGCCGCGACCATGAACAGCGCGCCGAACCCGGTGGTGATCAGGAACCAGCGCGACAGCGGGATGCCGAGGGCGAGCCCGCCGATCACCGCGCGCATCACGAAACCGGTGGTGACGACGACGAGATCGACGACGAGGACGTGCTTGAGACTGACGCAGTACGCCAGTTGCATGAAGAGGTACGCGGTCAGCAGCGCGGCGACCTCCGGCGGGCACAACCGGGCCGCGACGACCGGCGCGAGGACGCCGAGGACGATTCCGGCGGCGTAGGCGACCGGTACGGGGACCTGGCCCGCGGCGACCGGACGGCGGCATTTGGTGGGGTGGGCGCGGTCGGCCTCGGCGTCGCGCGCGTCGTTGACGAGGTAGACGGCGGCGGCGCAGGCGGTGAACAGGACGAAGACCAGGGCGAGCCGGGCCGGCGCTCCGGCGGAGAACAGTTCGCCGGCGGCGGCCGGGGCGGCGATCACCAGGACGTTCTTGACCCACTGCTTGGGGCGTGCGGTTCTGAGCAGGCCGCTGAGGAGGCCGCCCTTGTCGGACGGTGCGTCCTGCCGTCGTTCGGAACGCTCGCGCAGGAGGGTCACGCGGGGCCTCCCGTCATCCAGCGGACGCCGAGCCGGGCCGTGAGGGCGCCGAGGGCGGCGCCGGCCGCCACGTCCGAGGGGTAGTGGACGCCGGCCACCAGGCGGGAGACGCACACGGCGGCGGCCAGCGGCGGCACCGCGCGGGCGCCCAGCGCGCCGAAGGCGACGGCGGCGGCCGCGGCGGAGGTGGCGTGCGAGCTGGGGAAGGAGTGCCGGCCGACCGTGCCGACCAGGGGTTCGACATGCGCGGGACGGGGCCGGCGCACGACACGTTTCACTCCCATGCTGACGGCGTGGGCGCCCGCGGTGAGGGCCGTGCCGCGCAGCCAGGCGGCCCGCCGCGGGCGGTCCACGACGGCTCCGGCGAGACCCGCCGCGAGCCACAGCGCCGCGTGCTCCCCCGCCCAGGACAGGGCGCGCGCGGCACCGGCCACCCGTGGGTCCGTGCCGCACGCTCTGAGCGCGACGACGATCCGGTGGTCCAGGCCGTGCAGTCCGCGGGGGTGCGGGAGGTCGTGGTGATCGTCCATGTGGACCCACTGTTCACCCTTGGCGGGCCAGAATTCTGCCCTTATGGAGCGACATCCCATTAATCACCCGTTCCAGGGACGGGAATGACGTTTCGAAACCAATGAGTCACACAGGGGCGATACGGTCACCGTCATGCCTGCCGACACCGTTTCCGTCACGGGATGGGGCCGCACCGCTCCCACCGCCGCCCGGCTGATCCGCCCGCGGACGTACGAGGAGGCCGCCCTGGCCGTCCGGGGCTGCGGGGCCCGTGGGGGCATCGCGCGGGGCCTGGGACGGGCGTACGGGGACGCGGCGCAGAACGCGGGCGGCGCGGTGCTCGACATGACGGCACTGGACCGTGTCCACGCGATCGACGCCGACGGCGGCACCGTGCTGTGCGACGCGGGCGTCTCCCTGCACCGGCTGATGGAGGTGCTGCTGCCGCTCGGCTGGTTCGTGCCGGTGACGCCGGGCACCCGCTATGTGACCGTCGGCGGTGCGATCGGCGCCGACATCCACGGCAAGAACCACCATGTGTCCGGATCCTTCTCCCGCCATGTGCTGTCCCTGGAACTGCTCACCGCCGACGGCGAGGTCCGCACCGTCGTACCGGGCATGCCACTGTTCGAGGCGACCGCGGGCGGTATGGGCCTGACCGGGGTGATCCTCACCGCGACGATCCGGCTCCAGCCGGTCGAGACCTCGCTGATGTCGGTCGACACCGAACGGGCGGACGACCTCGACGACCTGATGGCCCGTCTGGCCGACACCGACCACCGCTACCGCTACTCCGTCGCCTGGATCGATCTGCTGGCCCGGGGCCGGGCCACCGGGCGCGCGGTGCTCACCCGCGGCGACCACGCGCCCCTGGACGCGCTGCCGCACGGCGCACGCGCGCGCAGGGACCCGCTCGCCTTCCGCACCGCCCGCCTCCCGGCGCCCCCCTCCTACGTCCCCGAGGGCCTGCTCAGCCGCACCACCGTGGGGCTGTTCAACGAGCTCTGGTACCGCAAGGCGCCCCGCGCGCGCACCGGGCAGCTCCAGCGGATCCCCGCGTTCTTCCACCCCCTGGACGGCGTGCCGCACTGGAACCGGGTCTACGGCCGGAGCGGCTTCGTGCAGTACCAGTTCGTCGTCGGGCACGGCCGCCAGGACGCCCTGCGCCGGATCGTGCGCCGGATCTCCGCACGGCGCTGCCCGTCCTTCCTCGCCGTCCTCAAACGCTTCGGCGAGGCCGACCCGGGCTGGCTGTCCTTCCCCGTGCCGGGCTGGACCCTGGCCCTGGACATCCCGGCGGCGCTGCCCGGCCTCGGCGGCTTCCTCGACGAACTCGACGAGGAGGTGGCCGCCGCCGACGGCCGCGTCTACCTCGCCAAGGACTCCCGGCTGCGCCCGGAGCTCCTCGCCGCCATGTACCCCCGCCTGGCCGACTTCCGCGCGCTGCGCGCGGAACTGGACCCGCGCCAGGTGTTCACCTCCGACCTCTCCCGCCGGCTCCATCTCTGAACCCGTCGTCCCCTGCCTCCTTAGGAGCTGTCGTGAAGGACGCCTTCGGCCTCCCCCAGTCCCTGCTCGTCCTCGGCGGTACGTCCGAGATCGCGCTGGCCACCGCGCGGCGGCTGATCGCCCGCCGCACCCGAGCGGTGTGGCTGGCCGGCCGGCCCTCCCCGGCCCTGGACGAGGCCGCGGAGCAGCTGCGCGGCCTGGGTGCCGAGGTGCGCACCGTCGCCTTCGACGCCCTCGACCCGGACGCCCACGAGGACGCCCTCGGCAAGGTGTTCGCGGAGGGCGACATCGACATGGTGCTGCTCGCCTTCGGCACCCTGGGCGATCAGGCGCACGACGAACGGGACCCGGCGGCCGCGGTACGGGTCGCGCAGACCAACTACACCGGCGCGGTCTCGGCGGGCCTGGTGTGCGCGGGCGCGCTCCAGGAGCAGGGCCATGGCTCGCTGGTGGTGCTGTCGTCCGTCGCGGGCGAGCGGGCCCGCCGCGCGAACTTCATCTACGGCTCCAGCAAGGCCGGCCTGGACGCCTTCGCCCAGGGCCTCGGCGACGCCCTGCACGGCACCGGCGTGCACGTCATGGTCGTACGCCCCGGGTTCGTCCGTACGCGGATGACGGCCGGACTTCCCGAGGCGCCGCTGGCCACCACCCCGGAGGCGGTCGCGGCGGCCGTGGAGCTGGGGCTGCGCCGCCGCGCGGAGACGGTGTGGGTGCCGGGCGCGCTGCGGATGGTGATGTCGGCGCTGCGGCATCTGCCGCGCGGGGTGTTCCGGCGGCTGCCGGTATGAGGCCCGCGCGGGGAGGGCGGCGGGCTCAGTGGGCGGAGACGGAGTCCAGGTCCACGCGCCCGGCCTGCGGGGGCACCACGAGGGAGCCGAAGGGGAACTCGCGCAGCTTGCGCCACACCCCGTCGGCGCCCTGCTCGTAGAGGGCGAAGCCGGTGCAGGGCCACGCGGCCACGTAGTCGGCGAGGTCCTCGTAGGCGCGGTCCATGGCCGCCTCGTCGATGCCGTGCGCCACGGTGACGTGCGGGTGGTACGGGAACTGCAGTTCGCGGGCGACCGGTCCTGAGGCGTCGCGGACCCGCTTCTGCAGCCAGGTGCACGCCGCGCCGCCCTCGACGACCTGGACGTACACCACCGGTGTCAGCGGCCGGAAGGTGCCGGTGCCGGACAGCCGCATGGGGAACGGGCGGGCGGCCGCGGCGACCTCGCTCAGATGCGCCTCGACGGCCGCGAGGTCGGTGTCGGCGATCTCCGTGGGCGGCAGCAGGGTGATGTGCGTGGGGATGCCGTGCGCCGCGGCGTCACCGAAGCCCGTGCGCAGCTGCTGAATCCGGCTGCCGTGAGGCTCCGGGACCGCGATCGACACGCCGATCGTTACGGTCCCCACGTCGTCTCCTGTCGTTGTGGTGGTGAAGCGTGTACGGAAGCTGTTGTGGTGAAGCCGCTGTGAGCGCCGGGTGACCGCCAGGACGGTCACCCGGTTATCGACTGTACGACCACGACCCGGGTGCGGGCAGGCGCAGGCGGAGTGATGTGCAGCGCTCCGGGGTGGTACGGACCGCCGGCGTGGACCGGTTCAGCGCCGGTCGAGCGCGTGCCGGTCCGGTGCCCGGCGGGTCGGTCCTGGCAGGTGGGTGCCGGGCCGGTCGGTGCCGGGCGCGTCGGTGCCGGGCGGGTCAGTGCTTGGCCGGCAGGAAACCCACCCGGTCGTAGGCCCGGGCGAGTGTCTCCGCGGCGACGGTACGCGCCTTCTCCGCGCCCTCGGCCAGGATCGAGTCGAGCGTCTCGGGGTCGTCCAGATACTGCTGGGTGCGCTCCTTGAACGGGGTCACGAACTCGACCATGGCCTCGGCCAGGTCCGTCTTGAGCGCACCGTAGCCCTTGCCGGCGTACTTCTCCTCCAGCTCGGGGACACTCGCTCCGGTGAGGGTCGAGTAGATCGTGAGGAGGTTGCTCACGCCGGGCTTCCCGACGACGTCGTAGCGGATCACCGTGTCGGTGTCGGTGACCGCGCTCTTCACCTTCTTGGCGGTGGTCTTCGGGTCGTCCAGGAGGTTGATCAGGCCCTTCGGCGTGGACGCCGACTTGCTCATCTTGATCGACGGGTCCTGGAGGTCGTAGATCTTCGCCGTCTCCTTGAGGATGTACGGCTTCGGCATGGTGAAGGTCGCGCCGAACCGGCCGTTGAAACGGTCGGCGAGGTCCCGGGTGAGCTCGATGTGCTGGCGCTGGTCCTCGCCCACCGGCACCTCGTCGGCCTGGTAGAGCAGGATGTCCGCGACCTGGAGGATCGGGTACGTGAACAGTCCGACGGAGGCGCGGTCGGCGCCCTGCCGGGCGGACTTGTCCTTGAACTGGGTCATCCGGGAGGCCTCGCCGAAGCCGGTGAGGCAGTTCATGATCCAGGCGAGCTGGGCGTGCTCGGGAACGTGGCTCTGGACGAAGAGCGTGCAGCGGTCCGGGTCGAGCCCGGCGGCCAGCAGCTGGGCCGCGGCGAGCCGGGTGTTGGCGCGCAGCTCCTTCGGGTCCTGCGGAAGCGTGATCGCGTGCAGGTCGACGACCATGTAGAACGCGTCGTGGGTCTCCTGCAGGGCCACCCACTGACGGACGGCACCGAGGTAGTTGCCGAGGTGGAACGAGCCTGCGGTGGGCTGGATTCCGGAGAGCACGCGAGGTCGGTCAGTCGCCATGCCCACCATTCTCTCAGGTCTCCGGGGGCGGTCCGGAACCGACCGGAAACAGGTGGGAACCGATCCGTGCCCGGCGGTGTAACAAGAGTGTGAGGACGCGGGAGGGGGGCCGCATCGTCGATGAGGCCACGGTGATCGCACGCGTACGCGCCGGAGAGCCGGAGGCGTACGCGGAGCTGGTGCGGGCCCATACGGGCATCGCGCTCAGAGCGGCCGCCGCGCTCGGGGCGGGGGCGGACGCGGAGGACGTGGTGCAACAGGCCTTTGTGAAGGCGTACTGCGCGCTGGGCCGGTTCCGGGACGGCATGGCGTACCGGCCGTGGCTGCTGTCGATCGTGGCCAATGAGACGAGGAACACAGTGCGCGCGGCGGTGCGCCGGCACACCCTCGCCGACCGTGAGGCGGCGTTCGTGGAGGCGGAGCCGGTGATACCGGAATCGGCCGATCCGGCGGTGGCGACGCTGGAGACCGAGCGCCGCGCGGCCCTGGCGGCCGCTCTGGGGAAGCTGAGCGAGGAGCATCGGCTGGTCGTCACGTACCGCTATCTGCTGGAGATGGACGAGCGGGAGACCGCCCAGGCCCTGGGCTGGCCCCGGGGCACGGTGAAATCCCGGCTGAACCGCGCCCTGCGCAAGCTGGAGCGCCTGTTGCCGGACTTCCGGCCCCGGGAAGGGGGTGAGAGGCGTGACTGAGCGGTACGACGGTGAGGCCGAGCGGCTGCGGGAGGAGTTGCGGGCCTTCGGCCGGTCCCTGGACGGGCCGGACGGGGCCGCGCGGTCCGAGTCGATGGCCGAGCGGGTGCTGGGGCAGATACTGGCCGAGCGGGTGCCGGTTCCGGTCGCCGGGCCGGCGGACGCCCGGGCGCGGCTGCGGACGGTGCGGCGCTGGGTGCGGGCGCGCTGGCGGAGGCTGGTCGCGGCCGGGTGCGGGCTGCTGACGGTGCTGGCGCTGACGCCTCCCGTGCGGGCCGCGGTGACCGACTGGTTCGCCTTCGGCGGGGTCGAGGTGCGGTACGACCCGTCGGCGGTGCCCTCTCCGGGGGCGGAGGTGCCCGGCTGCGGGCGGTCGGTGTCGCTCGGTGAGGCGGAGCGGCGGGCCGGGTTCGCCCCGCTGGTGCCGAAGGCGCTGGGGGTTCCGGACGTGGTGACGGTGAGCGACCTGCCCCGGGGACGGTCCCAGGTGAGTCTGTGCTGGCGGGAGGGAGGGCGGACGATCCGGCTGGACGAGTTCCCGGGCCGCCTGGACATCACCTTCGTCAAGAGCGTGCGCGAGCAGCCGCAGTGGGCGTCGCTGGGCGAGGAGGGCGCGGAGGACGGGGCTGCGGAGCCGGTCCTGTGGTTCCCGCGACCGCATGTGCTGACCTTCTGGATGGTCGACACGGACGGGCACCGGTTCACCCGGGCGGAGCGTACGGCGGGGCCGACGCTGCTGTGGGGCCACAAAGGTGCGGTGGACGGTGTGGGGGCGGCGGCGGACGGGGTGACACTGCGGCTGGAGGGGGTGGCGTCGAAGGCGCGGGCGCTGGAGATCGCGAGGACGGTCGAGGAGGCGGGCGGGTAGCCGGACCTCCCGGAGTCCGGGAATTCGTGGCGGACCGAAAGGGAACCCCGGCGGTTCGGGCGGTGTACCAGAAGTGACAGGCGGCTCGTGGGCGGGCCGCACGGGGATCGACCGGCCGAGTGGGGGCCCGGATGCGCGGATGGAAGGGCAGAGTCCGACAACTGACGGCGAGTGCGGGGGCCTTGGCGGCCGCGCTGGCCCTGACGATGTGGGGAGCGTCACCGGCCGTCGCCGGGGGGCCGACCAGCGTGCTGGTGGTCTCGCCGGAGAGCCAGGAGACGGCCTCGCTGTACTACTCCGACGCGGAGTACACCCGGCTGGAGAAGAATCTCGGTCCGATCGGCACGGGCACCCGCGACAGGCCGCCGGAGAGCACCTCGGCCTCCGCCCGGCTGATCAACGTGACATGGATGGTGCACGACGTGACGCCGTGGCGCGTGGACCGGATCTTCCTGGGGGACGCGGACGAAGAGGTCTGGATACACACGGCGTCGCAGCTCAATGAATCGTCGAACGGCGTCTGGCACCGCGCCGAGGACCCGACGGATCTGCACAAACTCCTGTACGGGCTGGGTCTGAAGGGCGAGAGGACAGCCCCCGTACCGGCATCCGGGATCTACCCGGCACCGTGGGAAACGGCGCAGGCCGACCCGGCAGCCGACGAAGGCACGACCGCAGCGGCATCCGGGACCCGCGCCGTGCCGGCCGGCTCCACCGACTGGTGGTGGGCGATACCGGGGGTGGTGGCCGGAGCGGCGCTGGCCCTGCTGCTGCGCCCGTACGGGACCCGGCTGATCCACCGGCGGAAGGACGACCCGGGTCCGCGGCAGGAGCTGCTGGACGTCTGACGACGGAGCACGGCGGCCCGGTGCGCAACCGGACCGCCGTGCGCCGCCTCGGGAACCGGGCGGGGGATGCCTCAGCCGAGGTCGATCTCCGGGTACAGCGGGAAGCCGGCGACCAGGTCGGTGGCGCGGCGGGAGATCTCGTCGGCGACCTTCGCGTCGAGGACGTGAGAGGCCTTGGAGGGGGCGCCCGACTTGGTGGTTCCCGCCTCGGTGGTGGTGAGGACACGGTCGATGAGACCGGCGACCTCGTCCATCTCGGCGGTGCCCAGGCCACGCGTGGTCAACGCGGGGGTGCCGATGCGGATGCCGGAGGTGTACCAGGCGCCGTTGGGGTCGGCGGGGATGGCGTTGCGGTTGGTGACGATGCCCGAGTCGAGCAGGGCGGCCTCGGCCTGGCGGCCGGTGAGACCGTAGGAGGTGGCGACGTCGATCAGGTTGAGGTGGTTGTCGGTGCCGCCGGTGACCAGGGTGGCGCCGCGGCGCATCAGGCCCTCGGCGAGGGCGCGGGAGTTGTCGACAATGCGCTGGGCGTAGTCCTGGAAGGCGGGCTGGCGGGCCTCGGCGAGGGCGACGGCCTTGGCGGCCATGACATGCGGGAGCGGGCCGCCGAGGACCATCGGGCAACCGCGGTCGACCTGGTCCTTGAGGGAGTCGTCGCACAGCACCATGCCGCCTCGGGGGCCGCGCAGCGACTTGTGGGTGGTGGTGGTGACGATCTGGGCGTGCGGGACGGGGTCGAAGTCGCCGGTGAGGACCTTGCCGGCGACGAGACCGGCGAAGTGCGCCATGTCGACCATGAGCGTGGCACCGACCTCGTCGGCGATCTCCCGCATGATCCGGAAGTTCACCAGACGGGGGTAGGCGGAGTAGCCGGCGACGATGATCAGCGGCTTGAACTCGCGGGCGGAGACGCGCAGCGCCTCGTAGTCGATCAGGCCGGTGGCCGGGTCCGTGCCGTAGGACCGCTGGTCGAACATCTTGCCGGAGATGTTGGGGCGGAAGCCGTGGGTGAGGTGACCGCCGGCGTCCAGGGACATGCCGAGCATGCGCTGGTTGCCGAAGGCACGGCGCAGTTCGGCCCAGTCGGCGTCGGAGAGGTCGTTGACCTGGCGGACTCCGGCCTTCTCCAGGGCGGGCACCTCGACGCGCTGGGCGAGGACGGACCAGAAGGCGACGAGGTTGGCGTCGATGCCGGAGTGCGGCTGAACATAGGCATGGCGGGCGCCGAAGAGCTCCTTGGCGTGCTCGGCGGCGAGCGACTCCACGGTGTCGACGTTGCGGCAGCCGGCGTAGAAGCGGCGGCCGATGGTGCCCTCGGCGTACTTGTCGCTGAACCAGTTGCCCATCGCGAGGAGGGTGGCCGGGGAGGCGTAGTTCTCGGAGGCGATCAGCTTGAGCATCTCGCGCTGGTCGGCGACCTCCTGGCCGATGGCGTCGGCGACACGCGGCTCGACGGCGCGGATCACGTCGAGGGCGGAGCGGAAGGCGGTGGAAGCGGTGGAGAGGGGCTCGGCAGACATGAGGGACCTCCGGACGTGGCGTTCGGCGTTCACGGTACGGCCCAGGCGCACGGCACATGTCCGGTCCCCGGAGTCACGGGGACGGGGGCCGCTTCCCGATGGTTGCTCCATCCCAGCACGCCAGTCACGGCCCGTGGCCAGATTACCGGGCGGCACGGAGTGCCACCGGGAGACGTCCACCATACGGGCGCGGCTTCCCCGCGCCCCTCCGGGGCGCTAAAGGATCACGTGCGGCAGGAAGCGGGCGTACTCGTCCGTCACCAGGCCGGAGGATTCCCTGATGCCGAGGCCGGCCGACTCGTCCTCCACCACCCAGGCACCGAGGACGACGTGGTTGCCGTCGAAGTCGGGAAGGGGGGCGAGCTGCTGGTAGCAGCAGGGTTCGTCCCGGAGCACGGGGTCACCGGTACCCGTGCCGGGCTCGTGAATCGTCACTCCGGCGCCTTCCCGGCCCAGCAGCGGTTTGGCGACGTATCCCGCCGTGTCCGCCAGCTCGCGCGGGCCGTCGAGATAGGCGGGAAGGAGGTTCGGATGCCCGGGGTACAGCTCCCAGAGGATCGCCAGCAGGGCCTTGTTGCTGAGCAGCATCTTCCAGGCGGGCTCGATCCAGAGGGTGGTGCCGGTGCCGCCGCCGTTGTCGAGGGTGTCGAGCACATGACCGGCGAAGCGGTCGGTGGTCAGCCACTCCCAGGGGTAGAGCTTGAAGATGCTGCGGATGAACCGCAGCCCGTTGTCGACGAAGCGGCCGGAGAGACGGTCCCAGCCGATCTCCTCCATGGAGAGCCAGTCGGTGTCGAGCCCGGCCTGCTCGGCGGTCTCCTTGAGATAGGCGACCGTCATCAGGTCCTCCCCCAGCTCGTCGTCGGAGGAGTGGGCGAAGTACAGGGGGCTTCCCGGCGGGAGGAGGGTGGCCTGTTTCTTCCAGGCGTCGACGAGGCGTTCGTGGAGGGAGTTCCACTGGTCGGCGCCGGGGAAGCGCTCCTCCATCCAGAACCACTGGGGGGAGGCGGCCTCCACCAGGGAGGTGGGGGTGTCGGCGTTGTACTCCAGCAGTTTGGCGGGGCCCCTCCCGTCGTATCGGAGGTCGAAGCGGCCGTAGACGGAGGGCAGTTCGGCACGCCGCTGCCAGGCCTCGCCGACCGCGCGGGCGATCCGCGGGTCGGTGATGCCGAGGTCGGCGAAGCGGTCGGCGGTGACGATGTGCCCGGCCGCCGCGAGGCACATGCCGTGCAGTTCCTCGACGACCTCCTCCAGTGCCTCGACCTCGTCCAGGGAGAAGACGTAATAGGCGCTCTCGTCCCAGTAGGGCCGCAGTGACCCGTCCGGATACCGGGTGAGCGGATAGATGAGCCCCTGCTCCTCGACGGTCTCCTGCCAGCCGGGGCGGGGCTCGATGGTGCGCCGTTCCATGACCCGGTCAGCCGCCGCTGCTGCCGGAGCCCGAGCAGCCGAAGCCGCCTCGGTCGACGGCCTCACTGCGGCTGAAGGTGCCGTGTTCGGCGTAACCGGCGCTGACATCGGCGTCGTAGTACCAGTCGGCGTCGCCGCCGCGGGACGTGCCCTTGCCGTAGGAGCCGGAGGAAGAGGTACCGGACGCGCAGTTCTTGTCCGCGACGACCTTGTAGCCGTTGAAGGCGTCGTAGCTGTCCCGGTCCACACATCGCCGGTCCGGATCCGACCCGCACGCCGACAACGCCGCCGCCAGCACCCCCATCCCCCCGAGCACCACCGTGCTGGACCGCAACCGTCGCCGTGACTCTGCCATGACTCCCCCTTGTGCCGCTTCCGCTGTCCGCCGCGGCCCTGTCCGCTCCCCGGCTCGCGGCGGACAGCCTAGAGACCACCCGCACTTCACGCACGGCAGCCCCCGGCTCCCGCCCTCACCGCGCCGCGGTTTCGCCCCCTTTGGGCCGTCTGAGTCGCATCCGCCATCCGCGATCCGCCCGGGTGGGCCTCGTGTCACCTGGCTCCCCCGAGGATGCCCGGCCTTCAGCCCGGGGTGGGGGTACCTCCCGCTTGCGGGGGAGAATCGGACCCCTGCGAAGCGGGGCAGGAAACGGGGTTTCGCCGTCAAGGCGAAGGACCGCCCACCCGGCCGGGCAAACTGCACGCCGTACGTTGCGAGAACCAAGCGCGTACGCCGTGCTGACCGAGAACCAGGACAGCACATGCACCTCCGAGCTTTGCCGTATGACCCCGGGCTGGTTTCAACCCGGCTGGTGCTGATCGTGGAAGACCTGTCGGGTCGCTGACCCGCAGGCGGCGTGAGCCAGGAATCCCCCTGCTTCAGCTGGGGGAGGATTCAATTCCGCCAGAACAGGTGGTGGGTCACTCCGCTCGGGCTGGGCACGACCTCGAGATGGAACCGGTCGCACAGCTCATCGGGTGCCTCCCAGAGGCGGAGGCCGGAGCCGATCCTCACCGGTGCGACCGCTACGTGCAGGGTGTCGACGAGGTCGGCGTCGAGGAACTGCCTGACGGTGGTGACCCCGCCGCCGAGTCGGACGTCCTTGCCCCGCGCCGCCTCCCGCGCCTGTTCCAGGATGGTCGTCGGGCTGCCCTCGACGAAGTGGAACGTGGTGTCGGAGAGCGTGAGCGACGGACGCCTGTGGTGGGTCATGACGAACACGGGGGTGTGGAACGGGGGCTCGTCTCCCCACCAGCCGCGCCATTCGTGGTCGTGCCAGGGCCCGCGCTGGGGGCCGAACTTGTTGCGGCCCATGATCTCGGCACCGATGTTGCGGGCGAAGTCCCGGGTGAAGTAGTCGTCGAGGCCGCGGCTCCCGCCGGGGTCGGTGCGGTTGGGCCAGCTCGCCGTGGCACCGGCCCAGGCGAACATCCTTTCGGGATGGGCGATACCCAGGGGACTCTCCAGGCTCTGGTGCTCACCGGCGGCGACTCCGTCACTCGAGACGCAGAAGTTCATCACTCTCAGGAGCTGATCCATGGCTTCTCCTCATCGGGTCCCGGCGCATCCCCCCGGAGGCGATGCGCTCCACACAAGGACGTCGAACGGGGCAGGGCCACATCGACAGCCGCCCGGACTTTTTGTGCCGCGCCCCTACGGCAGCGCCCTGCACAGCGCCTCCAGGGTGCCGGCCCAGGCATGGTCCGGTGGGGTCGCGTAGCCGACGACCAGGGCGTCGCCCGGGACGGTGGTGCCGGTGGCGGGGTGGCGGTAGAAGGTGAGGCCGTGGACGGCCAGGCCCTGCCAGGTGGCTGCCTGGACGACGGACTGTTCGGTGCCGGGCGGGAGCTCCAGGACCGCGTGGAGGCCGGCCGCGATGCCGGTGACATGGACGTCGGGTGCCCGGTCGGCGAGGGCCCGAACCAGGGCGTCCCTGCGGCGGCGGTAGCGCAGGCGGGCGGCGCGGACGTGGCGGTCGTAGGCGCCGGAGGTGAGGAACTCGGCGAGGGTGAGCTGTTCGACGACGCTCACGGAATGGGCGGTGACGTCCGGCACCAGCGCGGGTGGAACGACCATCCAGCCCAGCCGCAGCCCGGGGGCGAGGGACTTGCTGGCCGTGCCGAGGTGGACCACGTGGTCGGGGTCGAGGTCCTGGAGCGCGCCGACGGCCTGGCGGTCGTAGCGGAACTCGCCGTCGTAGTCGTCCTCCAGGATCAGGCCGCCGGTGCGGCGGGCCCAGTCGATCACGGCGGCGCGGCGTTCTGGGCGCAGGGCACCGCCCAGGGGGAACTGGTGCGCGGGGCTGAGGAGTACGGCGTCGGCGTCGCCCAGGTCCTGGGTGCGGGTGCCGAGGTCGTCGTGGGGCAGCGGGGTGGTGCGCAGGCCGGCGCGGGTGGCCAGGTTCCAGTGGACGTCCAGGCCGTAGGACTCCACGGCGAGGGTGCGGGCGCCGCGGGCGCGCAGGGTTTCGCAGAGGAGCTGGAGACCGTGGGCGAAGCCGGAGCAGACGACGACACGTTCGGGGTCGGCGCGTACGCCACGGACCCGTGCCAGGTAGCCCGCGAGGGCGGTGCGCAGTTCGGGGCGGCCGCGCGGGTCGCCGTAGCCGAAGGCTTCGTGGGGTGCGCGGGCGAGGGCGCGGCGGGTGGCCTTGAGCCATTCGGCGCGGGGGAAGGAGGCGAGGTCCGGGGTGCCCGGGACGAGGCTGTACGGGAGGCGGCCCGGTGTGCGCCGCGCGGGGACCGGACGGGCCGGCGGGGCGGGGACCGCACGGTCGGCGACCCGGGTGCCGGAGCCCTGCCGGGCGGTGAGCCAGCCCTCGGCGGTCAGGTCGGCGTAGGCGTCGGCGACGGTGTTGCGGGCGATGCCCAGGTCACCGGCGAGGGAGCGGGAGGAGGGCAGCCGGGTGCCGGGGGCCAGCCGGCCGGTGCGCACGGCCTCGCGCAGGGCGTCGGTCAGGCCGCGCCGCAGGCCGGGGCCGGCCGGGTCGAGGTGGAGGTCGATGCCCTGAAGGCCGCCTCGCGAAGTGGCCCGGTGTTCTGCCATGGAAATGGACCATACCCGTGGGCCTGCTCGCTCCTACGGTCGAGCCATGACCAACACCGACATCACAGCAGCCGAACCCTACGCCGCCGAGGTGCCCGTCCGCCTGGAGTGGGCGCGGCACGCCCCCGAGGTCTACAAGGCGATGGTCCGGCTGGACTCCGCCGCGAAGAAGGGCCTCGACCCGAAGCTGTACGAGCTGGTGAAGATCCGCGCCTCGCAGCTCAACCACTGCGCGTTCTGCCTCGACATGCACACCAAGGACGCCCTCGCGGCGGGCGAGAGCGTCGAGCGGATCGTGCAGCTCGGCGCGTGGGAGGAGTCGCGGCACTTCTACACGGAGAAGGAGCTCGCCGCGATCGAGCTGACGGAGGCCGTCACCGTCCTGACGGACGGCTTCGTGCCCGACGAGGTGTACGAGCGGGCCGCCAAGCGGTTCGACGAGGCGGAGCTGTCCCAGCTGATCGCCGCGATCACGGTGATCAACGCGTGGAACCGGTTCGGCGTGACGTGCCGTATGACGCCGGGTCACTACCAGCCGGGACAGCACCGCTGACGGGGCCGCGGGTCAGGGCAGCCACTTCCGCCAGACGTCCTCGTTGTCCTTGGCCCACTTCTCGGCGGCCGCCTTCGAGCTCATCTTCTCGTCCGCGATCATCGAGGCGACCTCGTTCTGCTGCTCCGCGGTCCAGTTGAAGTTCTTGAGGAACTGGGCCGCGTCACCGCCGTCCTCGGCGAAGTCGGCGTTGAAGTACTTCTGCAGCGGGGTCTGGGCGTAGGCGCAGGCCACCTTCGCGGGATCGGCGTCGCAGCCCTCCTTGTACTCGGGCAGCTTCACCTCGACCAGGTCGAGCTGGGCGTTCAGCCACTGCGGGGTCCACCAGTAGGTGATGAAGGGCTTCTTGGCCTTGTAGTTCTCCTTCATCTGGGTGATCTGTGCGGCCTCGGAGCCGGCGTAGACCGTCTTGTAGTCCAGGTCGAGGTTCTTGATGATCGCGTCGTCGTTGGTGGTGTACGACGGCGAGCCCTCCAGGAGCTGGCCCTTGTCGCCGCTCTCGGCGGTCTTGAAGAGGTCCTTGTACTTGTTGAGGTTCTTCCAGTCCGTGATGTCCGGGTGCTCGTCGGCCAGGTACTTCGGCACGAACCAGCCGATGTGGCCGACGACGCCGAGGTCGCCGCCCGCGACGACGGTCTTCTTGTCCTCGACGTAGAGGTCGACCTTCTTCGGGGCGCCGCCCCAGTCCTCCAGGATGGCGTCGACCTTGCCGCTGTTGAGGGCGTCGAAGGCGACCGACTCGTCGAGCTGGGTGAGCTCGGCCTTGGTGTCCAGCTCGTTCTCGAGGATGTACTGGGCGACGGCGGCGTTGGCCTCCGCGCCGACCCACGACGGCACGGCGATGGTGACCGAGCCGGCGGAGCCCTTGGAGGAGGAGCCGGTGTCGGCCGCGGCGCAGGCGCTCAGGGCGGTGAGGCCGAGGACGACGGCGGCGGCGGTCGCGGCGCGGGTGAGGTGCGTTCTGCTCCCGCTGGGCTTCGGGTGCTTCCGGCCGGTCGGGTTCAGGTTCTTCATGCGCATGGCGGTTCTCTCATTTCGGTGGGGCGGACGGTGCGTTCGGTCAGGTGTGGGTGCGGGGCCGGGGGCCCCGCGGGTCGCCGGAGCGGGCTCCGGGTCGGGGGTCAGGGTGTACCGGTCGTGGCCCGGGTGCGCTGGGTCGTGCGGTCCAGGACGAGTCCGAGCAGCACGATCGCGACGCCGGCGGTCAGGCCGGTGCCCAGCTCGCTCTTCTGGAGGCCGTAGACGACGTCGTAGCCGAGGGCGCCGGAGCCGACGAAGCCACCGACGATGACCATGGCGAGGACGAGGACGACGCCCTGGTTGAGGGCGAGCATCAGCGCCGGGCGGGCCAGCGGCACCTGGACCTGGCGGATCTGCTGGAAGGTACTGGCGCCCAGGGACCGGGACGCCTCCAGTGCCGCGGGGTCCACCTGGCGCAGGCCCTGCACGGTGATCCGGATGACGGCGGGCAGCGCGTAGAGCACCGCCGCGGCGACGGCGGCGGAGCGGCCCACGTTGAACAGGGCCACCACCGGGATCAGGTAGATGAACTGCGGCAGGGTCTGCAGGGTGTCGAGCAGGGGCCGCAGCACGCGTTCCACCACCGGCACCCGGGCGGCGATCACCCCGATGAGGAAGCCGAGCAGGAGGGTGACGACGACGCCCGCGATGGCCTGCGACAGGGTGTCGAGGGAGCGGTTCCACACGTCGATGACACCGATGCCGGCCATGGACGCGGCGGCCGTGACCATGGCGCCCCAGCCGCCCGCGAGGAGGCCGAGCGCCGCGGCGAGCAGGACGAGGAGCCACCACGGGGTGGCGGTCAGGCCGTCGCGGAGCGGGTCGAGCACCCAGGTGGTGAAGCCGTCGGCCCAGGTGCGGGTGCCGCCCAGGACGGGCACCCCCTCGGCGAGATGGCCGGTGAACCAGTCCATGGCCCGGTTGACCGGCTGGGAGATGTCCACGGTCCACGGCTCGGGCCACTCCTCGATGAGCAGCACGGCGCCCACCGCGGAGACCACGACGCCCACGCCGGCCGTCAGGCTCCAGCCGCGCCATCCGTGCAGCAGCCGGACGGCGGAGGGGTCGGAGCCCTCACCGAGACGGTCACCGGCGGCGGCGGTGGTGCGGTCCAGCCAGACGGCCAGCAGCACGATCGGGATGCCCGCGGCGAGTGCCCTGCCGACGTCGACGGTGGACAGGGCCTGGAAGACCTCCTCGCCGAGGCCGCCGGCGCCGACCACGGAGGCGATGGTGACCATGGACAGGGCCATCATGATCGTCTGGTTGAGGCCGAGCAGGATCTCCTTGCGGGCCAGCGGCAGACGGGCGGTCAGCAGCCGCTGCCACGGACTCGCGCCCAGAGACCGGGCGGCCTCCATCACGCCCGTGTCGGCGCCCCGCAGGCCGAGCGCGGTGAGCCGGGCCATGGGCGGGGCGGCGTAGATGATCGTGGCGATCAGCGCGGAGGGCACGCCGATGCCGAAGAGCAGCACGAGCGGCAGCAGGTAGGCGAACGCCGGCATGATCTGCATGGTGTCCAGCACCGGGCGCAGGATCCGCTGGAAGCGGTCCGACAGGCCGCCGCCCAGGCCGAGCAGGCCGCCGATGACCGCGGACACGGCGACCGCGATCGCCATGAGGGCGAGGGTCTCCATGGTGGCTTCCCACATGCCGAGCAGGCCGCACACCACGAAGCAGCCGAGCGTGATGCCGGCGAGCTTCGGTCCGCGCCGGCCGCGCAGGCCGCCGATGCGCCAGGAGAGCAGGACCGCGCCCAGCGTCACGGGGAACCAGCCGACGTTCACCAGCAGGTCCGTCATCCAGCCGACGGAGTCGTCGGACCAGTTGCTCAGATGGAGCAGGAAGTAGAGGAAGACGGGGTGGGTGTCCCGGTTGCGCACCACCCAGGCGTAGGCGTCGTCCAGTGGTGTCCGCACGTCGGCGGTCAGTGCGGACGGCCAGGCTCCGCTGCCCCAGAGGGCTGCCGCGACCGGCACGAGCACGACCGCGGCGACGGCCAGGGGGAGGAGACGGCGCAGCAGCGGGTGGGCCGTCCGTGAGCGGGCCGCTCGCGGCGCCCGCTCCTTGGCCGGTTCCGTGGGCGGCGAGGGCGGGGCCGGGGTGGTGACGGCACTCATATGCCCCACCTCCGTGCGGTCCCGGTGGCCGTGTCCACGGCGTCGGTTGCGATACCGGAGCTCATCAGGCGGCCTCCTTCGCCGGACCGCCGTCGATTCCGGCGACGACCCGCAGGAGGCCGGCCTGGTCGACCCGGCCGAGGCAGCGGCCGTTCTCCACGACACAGGCGGCCCGGCCCGTACGGGCGACGACCTCGATGGCGCGGGCGACGACGGTGTCGGGCGCGAGGGCCCCCGGGTGGTCGGGACCGCCGCAGTCTCCGGGGCGCATCGCGGTGCGGACGCTCATGACCTGCTCGCGCGGGACGTCCCGGACGAAGTCACGGACGTAGTCGTCGGCGGGCGAGCCCACGATCTCCTCGGGCGTGCCCAGCTGGACCACGCGGCCGTCGCGCATCAGGGCGATCCGGTCGCCGAGCCGCAGAGCCTCCTGGAGGTCGTGGGTGATGAAGACCATCGTGCGGCCCTCCTCGTGGTGCAGCCGGATCACCTCCTCCTGCATGTCGCGCCGGATCAGCGGGTCGAGGGCACTGAACGGCTCGTCGAAGAGGAGGACCTCGGGGTCGACGGCGAGGGCGCGGGCCAGGCCGACACGCTGCTGCTGCCCACCGGAGAGCTGGGCGGGTCTGCGTTCCTCCATGCCCTCCAGGCCGACCTTGGCGACCACCTGGGCGGCCTTCTCGCGGCGTTCCGCCTTGCCCATGCCCTGGATCTCCAGGCCGTAGGCGACGTTGTCGAGGACGGTGCGGTGCGGCAGCAGGCCGAAGTGCTGGAAGACCATGGCGGCGCGGTGCCGGCGCAGTTCGCGCAGCCGTGCCTTGTCCATGGCGCGGACGTCCTCGCCGTCGATGGCGATGGTGCCCGCGGTCGGCTCGATCAGCCGGGTCAGACAGCGCACCAGGGTGGACTTGCCGGAGCCGGACAGGCCCATGACGACGAAGACCTCGCCCTTGCGGACGTCGAAGCCCACATCCCTGACGGCGGCCGTGCAGCCGGTGCGGGAGCGCAGTTCGGCCGGGTCGAGGGCGGTGAGCTCCGGGTCGCCGGGGACGCGGTCGGCCTGGGGGCCGAAGACCTTCCACAGGCCGTCGACGGAGAAGACGGGGGTGCCGGTGTCCGGATTCGCGGTGGCGGTGGCCGGGGTGGTCGTCACGCGGCACCGCCGATCAGCTCGGCGGCCCGCTCGCCGACCATGAGGACGGCGATCATCGGGTTGACGGCGGTCATGGCCGGGAAGACGGAGGCGTCCGCGATCCGGATGCCCTCCAGGCCGCGGATCCGCAACTCGGGGTCGACGACCGCCTGTTCGTCGTCGGCTGCGCCCATTCTGCAGGTGCCTGCCGGGTGGTAGACGGTGTGGGCGGCCTTACGGGCGTACTCGCTGAGCTCCTCGTCGCCGGTGACGTCCGGTCCGGGGGCGACCTCGCTCTTGAGCCAGTGCGCCAGCGGTTCGGTCTTCGCGATCTCGCGGGCGATCCGGATGCCGTCGACGAGGGTGCGGCCGTCGTAGTCGTCCTCGTCGGTGAAGTAGCGGAAGTCCAGGGCGGGTTTGACCCCGGGGTCGGCGCTGGTGAGGAACAGCCGGCCACGGGACTTCGGCTTGGGGATGTTCGGGGTCATGGAGACGCCGAACTCCGGCCGCCGGTAGCCCAGTCGCTCCGGGTTGTCGGTGAACGGGATCTGGTAGAAGTGGAACATCAGGTCGGGGCCCGCGTGTTCGGGGTCGCGGCGCACGAACAGGCCGGCGTCGGAGTCCATCGCGGAGTTGTCGGGGATGGGGCCGTCCGTCTCCCAGACGATCACCGACTCGGGGTGGTCGAGCAGGTTCTCGCCGACGCCGGGCAGATCGTGTGCCACGGGGATGCCGAGCGCCTCCAGATCGGCCTTGGGTCCGATGCCGGAGTGCAGCAGCAGGCGCGGCGAGTCGACGGCGCCGGCGCACAGCACGACCTCGGCTCGCGCCCTGACGAGGATCTCCTCGCCGTCCTTGGTGCGCACGTGGACGCCCTCGGCGCGGGTGCCGTTCAGCTCCAGCCGGTACGCCCAGGTCTCCAGCATGATCGTGAGGTTCGGGCGTTCGTCCATCACCGGGTGCAGATAGGCCACCGACGCCGATGAACGCTTGTTGTCCTCCGGGTGGTAGGCCAGGTCGAAGAAGCCGACGCCCTCGGTGAACGGCTGCTCGTTGAAGCCCTCGATCCGCGGGACGTCGAGGGCCGCCCGCGCGGCGTCGACGAAGTCCCGGGCGATGGCGTTCCGGTCCTTCTCGTCGACCGGCACGATGTTGTTCTCGAGGCGGGTGTAGTACGGCTCCATCCGCGCCGCGCCCCAGCCCTCGGCGCCGGCCGCCTCCCACTCGTCCCAGTCGGACGGCAGCGGCTTGAACGCGATGAGCGTGTTGTGCGAGGAACAGCCGCCGAGGACCCGGGCGCGGCTGTGCCGGATGCGCGAATTGCCGCGCGGCTGCTCGGTGGTGGGGTAGTCGTAGTCCAGCTCGCCACCGAGCAGGCCCATCCAGCGGCGCAGGGTCAGCACGTCGTCACGGCCGACGTCGCTGGGGCCGCCCTCGATGACGGCGACGGTCACGTCCGGGTTCTCGGTCAGCCGGGAGGCGATGACGGATCCGGCGGTGCCGCCGCCTATGACGACGTAGTCGTAGGTGATGTCACGTTCATGGGTGTGAGCTGGCATCGGGGTGGTACTCCTCCGGGGACTCGGGGACGGGTGGGTGGGTCGCGGTGGGACGGGCGGGATGACAGGCGGTGCGACGAGCCGCGTGAGGGACAGGGAGCCGACTGCGTGACGAGCGGTGGGGTGTTGCCGACGGGTGTGGTGGCGCGGGGACACCGTGCGGTGGTGCGGGTGCGCGGTGCGCGGCTGCGGTCGCTCAGCCCGCGAACCAGCGCACCGGCTTCGGCGCCAGGTTCTGGTACACGTGCTTGGTCTCGCGGTACTCGGCGAGACCGGCCGGGCCGAGTTCGCGGCCCACTCCGCTCCTGCCGAATCCGCCCCACTCCGCCTGCGGGAGGTAGGGGTGGAAGTCGTTGATCCATACGGTGCCGTGGCGCAGCCGTCCGGCCACGCGCCGGGCGCGGCCCGCGTCGGCGGTCCATACGGCCCCGGCCAGCCCGTACTCAGTGTCGTTGGCGAGGGCGACCGCCTCGTCCTCGGTGCGGAAGGTCTCGACGGTGAGGACCGGTCCGAAGACCTCCTCGCGCACGACGCGCATCCCACGGTGGCAGCGGTCGAGGACGGTCGGCTCGTAGAAGTAGCCGGCCTCGGGGCGTTCGGCGGACGGCTCGGGCCGCTTGCCGCCGGAGCGCAGCACCGCGCCCTCCTTGAGCGCCGACTCGACGTACGCCTCGACCTTCGCGCGCTGCTGTTCGGAGACCAGGGGGCCGCATTCCACGCCGTCCCCGGTGCCCCGGCCGAGCCTGATCCTCTCGGCGCGGCGGGCGAGTTCGGCGACGAAGCGGTCCCTGACCGGCTCCTCGACGATGAGCCGCGAGCCCGCGGAGCAGACCTGGCCGCTGTGGATGAAGGCCGCGTTGAGGGCCTGGTCGACGGCGGTGTCGAAGCCCTCGTCGGTGGCGCAGGCGTCGGCGAAGACCACATTGGGGTTCTTGCCGCCGAGTTCGAGGGCCACCTTCTTCACGGTGGGGGCGGCGGCCCGGGCGACCTCGGTGCCGCTGGCCAGACCGCCGGTGAAGGAGACCAGGTCGACGTCGGGGTGCTCGGCCAGCCGGGCGCCGACGGTGCGGCCGGGGCCGGTGACGATGCCCGCGACACCGGCGGGCAGACCGGCCTCCGTCAGCAGGCCGATGAGGGCGACGGTGGTGAGCGGGGTGAGCTCGCTGGGCTTGACCACGAAGGTGTTGCCGGCCGCGAGAGCCGGAGCGATCTTCCAACTGGCCTGGAGCAGCGGGTAGTTCCACGGTGTGATCAGCGCGCAGACGCCGACCGGCTCGTGCACGACGACGCTGTGGATGTCGGGCGATCCTGCGTCGACGACGCGTCCGGGCGCCTCCCCGGCGACCAGGTCGGCGAAGTAACGGAAGGCGTCGGCCACGCAGTCGATGTCGACGCGGCCCTCCTCGACGGTCTTGCCCGCGTCCCGGCTCTCCAGCAGGCCGAGCTTCTCCCGGTCCCGCACGAGCAGTTCGGCGACGCGGCGCAGCAGCGCGGCCCGTTCGGCGACGGGCGTGCGCGGCCAGGGGCCCTCGTCGAAGGCGCGGCGTGCGGCGGCCACCGCGAGGTCGGTGTCCTTCTCGTCGCCCTCCGCGACCACGGCGAACGGCAGGGCGTCCGCGGGGTCGAGGATCTCGCGGGTGGCCCCCGAGACGGCGGCCCGCCACTCGCCCCCCACGTGGATGGTGTCGCGCACCGGATGTTCTGTGGTGTCCGCCATGATCGGTAACTGCCTTCCGTTCCTGTTCCCTGTCCGTGCATGACACATGTGTCGCCCACGGGACCGGGTGCGCCTGCCCTGATGCTTCGAATGCATGCCCAATCGCCGAACGGAAGTGCGTCGAGTCACTGAATCCAGGGAGAAAGCACCAGAAATCACGCACGGAGCGGACCGGGCCGGGAGCCGATCCCCGGAACGGGAACGCGCGAACGCGGCGGGCCCCGCACCGGCAAACCGGTGCGGGGCCCGAAGTCCTGCGCGGACCGGATCGGATGTCCGGGCACCGCGCGGAAGGGATCAGATGAGGCCGAGGCCGCGGACCGCCTCGCGCTCCTCCTCGAGCTCCTTGACGGAGGCGTCGATGCGGGTGCGGGAGAACTCGTTGATCTCCAGGCCCTGGACGATCTCGTACTTCCCGTCCTTCACGGTGACCGGGAAGGAGGAGATCAGGCCCTCCGGGACGCCGTAGGAGCCGTCCGACGGGATGCCCATGGAGGCCCAGTCGCCCTCGGCGGTGCCGTTGACCCAGGTGTACACGTGGTCGATGGCGGCGTTGGCGGCGGAGGCGGCCGACGAGGCGCCACGGGCCTCGATGATCGCGGCACCGCGCTTGGCGACGGTCGGGATGAAGTCCTCGGCCAGCCACTTCTCGTCGTTCACGACCTCGGCGGCGTTCTTGCCGGCGACGGTGGCGTGGAAGATGTCCGGGTACTGGGTGGCGGAGTGGTTGCCCCAGATCGTCAGCTTCTTGATCTCGGAGACCGGCACGCCGGTCTTCTTCGACAGCTGGGTCAGCGCGCGGTTGTGGTCCAGGCGGGTCATGGCGGTGAACCGCTCGGCGGGGACGTCCGGGGCGGCGGCCTGGGCGATCAGCGCGTTGGTGTTGGCCGGGTTGCCGACGACCAGGACGCGGATGTCGTCCGCGGCGTGGGCGTTGATGGCCTGGCCCTGCGGCTTGAAGATGCCGCCGTTGGCCTCGAGGAGGTCACCGCGCTCCATGCCCTTGGTGCGCGGACGGGCGCCCACGAGGAGACCGACGTTCGCGCCGTCGAAGGCCACGTTCGGGTCGTCCGTGATGTCGATGCCCTGCAGCAGCGGGAACGCGCAGTCGTCCAGCTCCATGGCGGTGCCCTCGGCGGCCTTCAGCGCGGGCGTGATCTCCAGCAGGCGCAGCTTGACCGGCACGTCCGCGCCGAGCAGCTGGCCGGAGGCGATGCGGAAGAGCAGGGCGTAACCGATCTGGCCGGCCGCGCCGGTGACGGTGACGTTCACGGGAGTGCGGGTCATGGCGTTCTCCGTATGACAGCTGGCGGTGGGGCGGTCCCTGCCCCGGGGTGCGGGATCCCGCTCCGGCTCGTGACCGGCGTCCGCCACGATGATCGATCATCGGTTCGCATGATCGATCTCTTGGCGTCAAGAGAGATCCAGCGGTCAGGCTATCGCGCATCCACGAGCGCGGAAGGCCGGGCTCCCTGTGGCCCGCCCCACAGAGTGACCGCGTGCGCACCCGGGTAGCCGGGAGGGCACGGAAAGGGCGGCCGCACCGTCCGGGAGAGGTGGGGACGGGCGGCCGCCGTCGGGGACCGACCGTGCCGGACTCCCGTGGGGGTACTTTTCGCGTGCCCGTCTTTCGCGGCGGCATTCACGTCCCCACGATTTCCCCACACACAGGGGCCCATATGGCGTACACGTGGAGGCCGTCCCGCCCCGGAGCGCCGCTCCGGACCCACACCCACCCGCCACGGCCCGGCTCGACACCGGGCAGCACGCACCGCAGCCCGGCCCCTCGCCCTCGCCCTCGCCCTCGCCCTCGCCCCGAGCGAACGGCCCACCGTTCCGTCGATGGCCCCGCACGTCCTTCAGTCGCCCCGCGCCGGCACCACACCCCGCGTCCCGGATCGCGCGGCACCACAGGCCGGTCCCGCCCGGGACGGCGCAGGCCGGGAGCCCGGGCCACCGCACGAGCGACCCGCACCGCGGGAACGCGCACTCCCCGGCGAGCGGCCGCGTCCTCACCCCCGCGCCGGTCCCGCCCGGGACGGCACAGGCCGGGAGCCCGGGCCACCGCACGAGCGACCCGCACCGCGGGAACGCGCACTCCCCGGCGAGCGGCCGCGTCCTCACCCCCGCGCACCCCTTGCCGCCACGGCGGACCTGCGGGCCGCGAGCGGGTACGCACCTGCCGCCCCGAAGCTCCGTCCCGAACGATTGCCCCCCACCATCGGAGCCGTGAAACACCGGGTCCGACGCGCGTCCCCGCCGGTACGGCGGACTACCAGAGCCGGGGGTGGACCGCTGAACCGCCGGAGTTCCGGGGCGTCGGGCAGGGCAGACTGCCCGGGTGCTTCCGGGCGCCGGACCGGGCGGGAGGCCCGGACGCGGGCGCCAGACCGGGCGGGAGGCCCGGACGCGGGCGCCGGACCGGGCGGGAGGCCCTCCCGCCCCCGCCGCCGGAAGCGCGCCGGGAGCCACGGCCGGACTACTCCGTGCAGCCCTTCTCGCCGGAAGCGGCCAGGACCGCGCAGGCCTTCGCGTCCGTCGCGCTGTCGGCCGGCACCATCGGGGTGTAGGTGACGGTGTCGCCGGCCGCGGTGACGGTGTCGCTCTGCTTCGACGTGCCCGAGCTGATCTCGACGGTGTCACCCTGGGCGGCCTGGGTGATCCGTCCCCATGCCGCGCCGCAGGTCTCGCTGTAGCGGACCTCCACCGTGGTGGCGCCGACGGTGGCGGTCTGCGCCGTGGTGACGAGGTCACCGCTGCATCCCATGACCTCGGCGTCCTTGCCGGCGCAGCTCTCCCCGTTGCACTTGACGCCCGGGGGCAGGTTCACGTCGACGGTGGCGGTGGGCGACGGGGACTTCCGCGCTTCGTCCTTCTTCTTGTCGCCCTCGGTCCCGATGACGTAGAACGCGGCGGCGACCACCACCAGCACCCCCAGCGCACCGACGACGAACGTGGAGGTCCGCTTCTTGGCGCCGGCCCGGCCGGAGCCGCCCGAGCGGCCGTGACCGGACGCGTCCCGGGGCGGCGGGCCGTACGCCCCCGCCGGTCCTCCGTCGCCGGTGGCAGGCACCGCGGTCGCCGCACCGTAGCCGCCGGGGCCCGGCCGCGGCGCTCCGGAGACACCCCAGGAGTTCCCGCCGGGCGAACCGCCCACGGCGTCACGTACCTCGGAGGCGGTCGGCTGCGGCGGCACACTGGGCGCGACACCGGCCGGCCCCGCGCCCCCCGGACGGACGGCGGCGCCGCCCTTGCCCGGTCTGCTGCCCGACGACGGCCCGGCGACCTCGCTGAGCGCGGCACGCGCCTGCGAGATCCGGATGGCCTCCATCGTCATGTCGTGACGCATCTCCGAACGGCTCCAGGCGCGCTCGGCGAGCTCCCACATGGTGGTGAGGTGCAGCGGGTTGGTCCCGGTGACCTCGGCCAGGGCCACGATCGCACCCTTCGGCGCGAGCAGCCGTCCGTTCAGATAACGCTCCCAGGACGTCTTGCTGTAGCCCGTGCGGTCGGCGACCGACGCGACACTCAGGCCACTACGGTCCACCACCCGCCTGAGCTGGCTCGTGAACTCCCTGATCTGCGGATCGAGCTCTTCCGGCAAGGCCTTCCAACGAGGCATTGCTTCCCCCCTCTTCCCCCCGGTTCGTGCTGTTCTTTCCCTCGCGCATGGTGCCCTCTGCCGAGTCCCCGTCTGGCTACCCACAGGGATGCAGGCGGCCGGGGTCCCAGTTCCCGGGGTGGGGGCGCACGGGAGCATCAGGACTGCGGGCGCGCACCATCACACGCCTGCTCGCTTGCGGTCCAGTCTCCCACCGGTCGCCCCCTGGACCGTACAGAACCCGGAACTGACGGGCGGGACATCCCGGACCGCCCTCATTGTTCCTGCTCGACCTGCCTCCGCACCACTTCGCCACACATGCGCGAACTTGTCATCGGATGAACACCGACGCCGCAAGGATGAGCAGATGAATCCCGCGCGCCCCACCCGCTCCGAGGCAGGCCCCGGGCAGGGAAGATGCCTCGTCGCAGGTCCCGGAGCCGCTGATGTGTCGCGAGCGGGCCGCAGCCGCATCACGGGTCCGTGCGGGGATTCCGGGCGACGTACCGGAACGGTCACTTCCGTGCCACAGCGGCCGGACAGCCGTTGAACGGGCCCTTCGTCGTACAGGAGTGTGGTGCGCGGCGGAGGGCCCGTCCTCTCACGGGGGTGAGGACGGGCCCTCGTGCGAGGCCACTCCGGTGCGGCTCAGCCGCTGATCGTGAAGTGCAGCAGATCCGCCAGGAACGGGATCCTCAGCTTCGGATGTGGCTGGACCATCAGCGCCAGCAGCACGATTCCCAGACCCAGTCCGCCGTAGGTGACGATGTCGGTGAACCGGGAGCGCACCGCGAGCATGCCGACGTTCCGCACCAGCCAGCGCAGCAGGGCCCCGGTCACCAGGGCCACTCCGATCAGCAGCGTGCCGAGCCGGAACTGGTCCATCGCGGTCATCAGCAGCCCCAGCGCGACCGTGAGCAGCACGGCGAGGACCGGCCACTGACGGGCGGGCGCGGGCGCGTCCCCCGGAGCGGCCCTGCCTCCGCCCTCGGGACGCGCGGTGTCCCGGGTGAACAGCGGGAACCGGCGGGTGGCACGCCGCGGCCGGCCTGTGTCGTCGGGCGCGCTGACGGCATCGCGGACGGTGACGTCCGCCGGCCGCTCCACCGCCGCCCGAGGAGCGCCGGAGGGGTCCGTGGCCTCGGGGGCGTTCCGCTCAGCCGACACTGCGCTCCGCCGCCTCGACCACGTTGACCAGCAGTTGGGCCCGGGTCATCGGGCCGACGCCACCGGGGTTCGGGGCGACCCAGCCGGCCACCTCGGCGACGCCCGGGTGGACATCGCCCACGATCTTGCCCTCCGCACTGCGGGAGACACCGACGTCGAGGACGGCCGCGCCCGGCTTGACGTCCTCGGGGCGGATCAGATGGGCGCTGCCCGCGGCGGCCACGATGATGTCCGCCCGCCGCAGATGCGCCGGCAGGTCGCGCGTGCCGGTGTGGCACTGGGTCACGGTGGCGTTCTCGCTGCGCCGGGTCAGCAGCAGCGGCATCGGGCGGCCGATGGTGACACCCCGCCCGACCACCACGACCTCGGCACCCTTGATCTCCACGCCGTGACGGCGCAGCAGGGTGATGATGCCGTTGGGGGTGCAGGGCAGCGGAGCCGGCTCGTTCAGGACGAGGCGGCCCAGGTTCATCGGGTGGAGGCCGTCGGCGTCCTTGTCCGGGTCCATCAGTTCGAGGATGCGGTTCTCGTCGATGCCCTTGGGGAGCGGCAGCTGGACGATGTACCCGGTGCAGGCGGGGTCCTCGTTCAGCTCACGGACGACCGCCTCGATCTCCTCCTGGGTGGCCGTCTCCGGCAGTTCGCGCTGGATGGAGGCGATGCCCACCTGGGCGCAGTCGCGGTGCTTGCCGGCGACGTACTTCTGGCTGCCGGGGTCCTCCCCCACGAGGATGGTGCCGAGGCCGGGCGTGACGCCCTTCTCCTTCAGCGCCGCCACACGGGCGGTCAGATCGGACTTGATCTCGGCTGCGGTGGCCTTGCCATCGAGAATCTGGGCGGTCATGCCCCCCATCCTCGCGGATGACCGGGCCCCGGTACCAATCAGCCCGCATTCCGGTCCGTCGCCGGGGCCGCGATCCGCGACCGGTCCTCTTCCACTCCCATCCGCCCAAGATCAGTGATGTTGCACTTGCACAACACATACGACGTACGGCTGGACAGGGAAAGGAACGGTCAAGAACGATGAGGGGCACAGTGCCGCGGGCAGAACCGGGGGGACGGACCGCATCTGTAGAACTTCCTCCGCGCCGCGCCTCGCGTCGTCCCCGCACGTGAATGACAACGGAGGAAAAACCGCCATGAGTTTCGGCGACCCGAACAACCCTTACGGGCAGCCGCCCCAGCAGCCTCCGGCCGGCGCTCCGGGTTACGGCTACCCCCAGCAGACCCCGCCCCCGCCCGGCGCACCGCCACAGCAGGGCTACGGCTACCCCGGCTACCCGGGTTATCCGGGTGCCAACGTGATGGCGCCGCAGTCGATGCCGGGGTTGCTCGTGACCGCCCGGGTCTTCCTGTTCATCATCTCGGCGGTGCAGATCCTGGCGGGCCTTTCCTGGATGTACGTGGCAGCCTTCGTCAACGACGTCACCGACGCCGCCGACGACCTCAGCGCTTCCTCCGATGACCCGTTCAGCTCGATCGGCGAGGGCGGTGACATCGCGGCCGGTGCGCTGGTGTTCCTGGCACTGTTCACGCTCGGCCTGGCGGCGCTGTCCATCACGCTCGGCGTGAAGTTCGGCAGGGGCGGCCAGGGCATCCGGATCACCACGGTCGTCTACGGCGCGCTCGGCACGATCCTCGGTCTGGTGGGCCTGTTCATCGGCCTGGACTCCGGCATGGCCACGGCAGTCATCTTCCCGCTGCTGTGGGTCGTCTTCGGCGCCATCATCACCGCGGCCCCGGTAGTCCCCAGCGGCACAGCCTGGTTCGCCCGCCCCCGCTACTGACGCGTCGCGCGAACGGACAGTTCGCACCACTGACGTCGGGGCCGTGTCCCACTCCCGGTGGTGGGACACGGCCCGTGCGTGGCGTCGGCCGTCAGCCTCGGCCGTCAGTGGAAGAAGTGGCGCGTGCCGGTGAAGTACATGGTCACGCCCGCCTTCTTCGCGGCCTCGACGACCAGTTCGTCGCGGACCGAACCGCCGGGCTGGACCACGGCCTTCACGCCGGCCTCGGTCAGGATCTCCAGGCCGTCGGGGAACGGGAAGAACGCGTCCGAGGCTGCGTAGGAACCGGCCGCGCGCTCGGCGCCCGCCCGCTCCACCGCCAGCTTCGCGGAGTCGACACGGTTGACCTGGCCCATGCCGACGCCCACGGAGGCGCCGTCCTTGGCAAGCAGGATCGCGTTGGACTTCACCGCGCGGCAGGCCCTCCAGGCGAAGGCGAGATCGGCCAGCTCCGCCTCGGAGAGGGCCTCACCGGTGGCCAGCGTCCAGGTCGCCGGGTCGTCGCCCTCGGCCTGGAGGCGGTCGGTGACCTGGAGGAGGGCGCCGCCGTCGATGGGCTTGACCTCGACGGGGGCGGCCGGGGCCTCGGGGGCACGCAGCACGCGGATGTTCTTCTTCTTGGTGAGGGCGTCGAGGGCGCCCTCCTCGTAGTCCGGCGCGACGATGACCTCGGTGAAGATCTCCGCGACCTGCTCGGCCATCTCCTTCGACACCGGACGGTTGACCGCGATCACACCGCCGAACGCCGACAGCGGGTCGCACGCGTGCGCCTTGCGGTGCGCCTCGGCGACGTCCGCGCCGACCGCGATACCGCACGGGTTGGCGTGCTTGATGATCGCGACGGCCGGGGCGTCGTGGTCGTACGCGGCACGGAGGGCGGCGTCCGTGTCCGTGTAGTTGTTGTACGACATCTCCTTGCCGTGCAGCTGCTCGGCCTCGGCGAGACCGCCCGTCCCGGACACGTAGAGCGCCGCGGGCTGGTGCGGGTTCTCGCCATAGCGGAGGATGTTCTTGCGCTCCCAGGTCGCGCCGAGGAAGTCGGGGAACCGGCCCGCGGCGGAGCCGCTGTCGGCCGCAGCGTCCACCGGGGCGTACTCGGAGGCGAACCAGCTCGCGACGGCGACGTCGTACGCGGCCGTGTGCTGGAAGGCCTCCGCGGCGAGCCGCTTGCGGGTGGTGAGGTCGAAGCCGCCGTCCCGGACCGCGGCGAGGACGTCGCCGTAGCGGGCGGGGCTGGTGACCACGGCGACCGACGGGTGGTTCTTGGCGGCGGCACGCACCATGGACGGGCCGCCGATGTCGATCTGCTCCACGCACTCGTCGGGCGTCGCGCCCGAGGCGACGGTCTCCCGGAACGGGTACAGGTTGACGACGACGAGGCCGAACGGCTCCACGCCCAGCTCGGTCAGCTGCCGCCGGTGGTCCTCCAGGCGCAGGTCGGCGAGGATGCCGGCGTGGACCTTGGGGTGCAGGGTCTTGACGCGGCCGTCCAGGCACTCGGGGAAGCCGGTGAGCTCCTCGACCTTGGTCACGGGGACGCCCGCGGCGGCGATCTTCGCGGCGGTGGACCCGGTGGAGACGAGCTCCACGCCGGCCTCGTGCAGGCCGCGCGCGAGGTCCTCGAGGCCGGTCTTGTCGTAGACGCTGACGAGCGCCCGTCGGATGGCCCGCTTGTTGCTCTCGGCGGTCACTGGATAACTACCTTTCGTCCCTCAATGCGATAGCCGTTACGGGCGAGCCGCCCCACGACCTCGACGAGCAGCCTTCGCTCGACTTCCTTGATGCGCTCGTGCAGAGCGCTCTCGTCGTCCTCGTCCCGGACCTCCACCACGCCCTGCGCGATGATCGGCCCGGTGTCGACGCCGTCGTCGACGAAGTGGACGGTGCAACCGGTGACCTTGGCGCCGTAGGCGAGCGCGTCCCGCACACCGTGGGCTCCGGGGAAACTGGGCAGCAGGGCGGGGTGGGTGTTGACGAACCGCCCGCCGAAGCGCGCGAGGAACTCCTTGCCCACGATCTTCATGAACCCGGCGGACACCACGAGGTCGGGCTCGTGGGCGGCGACGGCCTCGGCGAGCGCCGCGTCCCACTCCTCGCGGCTCGCGTGATCCCTGACCCTGCACACGAAGGTCGGCAGCCCGGCACGCTCGGCCCGGGCCAGCCCCTCGATGCCCTCACGGTCGGCGCCGACGGCCACGATCTCGGCTCCGTACGCCTCGGTGCCGGTGGCGGCGATCTCGTCGAGGAGCGCCTGCAGATTGGTGCCGGATCCGGAGACCAGCACGACGAGACGCCTGGCGCGCTCGGCCACGGGCTTGGCGGCCACGGTGGGGCCCTTTCTCGGGGAGCGTCTGTACGGCCGGCGGCACAGCGCTTTGTACATTCATACGAATGCTTCGCGCCCCCGGATACGGGGAAGCCTACGAAGCGGCCGACCGTCAGCAACGATACCGGCACACCGGACGGCCCCCACGGGACGGGGGCGTGGCCGGAAGGTAGCGTCTGGGACGAGCCGGTCCGGGAAAGCCGGTACTGGAACGCCGGGCGCGCGCGGGAACGCGCACCGCGCACCACGCGTTCACAGGAGGACGGACCCGGGCCGCGCGGTGCTGACGGGAACGCACCAGCTCACAGCTCAGTCGTAGTCGAATACGTCGTGCGAGGCGGTCGCGCCGGACCACGCCGTGCTTCATTAAGGGGAAGACGCTCACTTGATGCCGGACCGCAGCCTGCGATTCCTCACGTTCCCCCAGCAGTCGGGCCAGGGAGGGGAGCGTGGCACCGTGCTGCTGCGGGAGCGCCCCGCCTCACCGCCCGACGCCCCCCGGGGCGGGGGCGACGGCGATCGCGGCTCCCAGAACTCCGGGGGCTCGCAGGGCTCCCAGACCCCCGGGACCCCTCCTGGCTCGCAGGGTCCCGAGGAGGACAATCCGTTCGCGCCGCCGCCCGAGGGCACTCCCGACCGGCCCTGGCAGCCGCGGCACCCCTCGGGCGGGGAAGGCGGCCGCTCCCCCTGGGGCCGGAACTGGAGCGACCGTCAGCCCGGCCGTTCCTCCGGCGGTTTCGGCGACCGGCCGCGCGGCCCCGAGGAGCAGGGCAGCGGTCCTCAGACCCCGGGCCCCCGGTGGGACCCCACGGACCCGTCCCAGCGCAGGGCGCGCTATGCCCTCCTGTGCGGCATGTGGGCCTTCTTCTTCGCCCTCTTCAGCTGGCCGTACGTCGCGCTGCTGCTGGGTTCGCTCGCCATGTACTGGGCCATCAGCGCCCTGCGCGCCAAGCCCCGCGGACAGGACCCGGACTCCCCGGCGCCCGAGCAGAAGGGCCGCCCGCAGACCACGGCCGCGGTGAGCGGTCTGGTCACGGCGTCCCTGGCGCTCGCCCTGGTGGCCGCGTCGTTCGTGGCCCAGCTGGTCTACAGCGACTACTACACCTGCACCAACGACGCCCTCACCCAGGAGGCCCGCCAGGGCTGCAGCGACCTTCTCCCGAAGGAACTCCGCGGCCTTCTCGGCGAGGGCGAGTGACGCTTCCGGCGTGAGAGTCGGGGGCCCGGGCCGCCTCCGGCGTGACAGCCGGGCGCCTGGGCCGCCTCCGGAGCGGCACTCCGACCCCGCGCGCCCGGCACGGTGCCGGACGCGCGGTCGAGCACGTGGTGGCCGAGAGACAACTACGGTCCGTCCACGCCAGGGCCCGACCGGGGGGCGGCGCTCCGACCCCGCGCGCCGGGTGTGCCCTCGCGCGTGAGGTCGAGCGCGTCGTGGTCGAGGAACAGGTACGGCTCGTCCGGGTCGGGGCCGGAGGGCGAGGCCGCCGGCTGCCGTGGTGCGGTCCGGGCCGTCGCCCCCTTCGCGGCCGAGGTGGCGGCACGAAGGAGGCGGAGCCACCCGCCGCGCGGGGACACCCCGCCCCGGGCGCCGGGCCCCGGCACCCGCCCCGCCGGGTCACCGGCGAGCGGGCGGGCACGCCAGGCCCGTACCACCAGCGACGCGACGATCGCCGTCAGGCCGATCCACACCAGTGTCGCGCCCCCCGTCCACCACCACACCGGACCGAACCGGGAAAGCGCCGCCACACCCAGCGGCCCGCCCGCGAGGGCGGCGAGGACGGACAGCAGAACCGCGCAGAGCACCGCCGACAGGGCCGCCGCGCCGACGGTCCGGCCGCGCGTCCAGACTGGAGCGGGCGCCCGTCCGCTGATCGTGGCGCCCCGGCCCACGAACCATCCCGCCACGCCCCCGGCCGCCAGCGGCACCGCGGCGGCCGCCCAGTTCACCGGCGTCCCAGGACCCGCGTCCGGAACCGCCGCGAGCAGGGGGAACGGCGGCAGCAGCGGCGCGGAGGCGGAGGCGAGCGGGGTCACCAGGGTGCCCTCGCCGAGCAGGAAGCCGGGGCCGAGGGCGTAGGCCGCGGCCCATACCGCGGCGTTCGGCGCCAGGGCGACGCAGAGCAGCAGCACCGCCAGCCATCCCGGGCGGCCCTCGGTCAGCCGCGTGAACGCCGTCCGCGTCTCCCCGCCGTGCCAGGCCAGCGACACCGCGAGGAGCAGCGCCCCGCCGCCGGCCAGTACGGTCGCCCCGGCCACCGCCGCACGCGCCGCGACGCCGGGGCGACCGTCCGGCCCGAGGACCAGATGGCGTACGCGTCGGGGCAGGACCCGGCCCAGAACCCGCTCCAGCGGTCCACTGGGACGGCCGTACGCGGACCACACCCCGGTCCCGGCGGCCAGCACGGCGACCAGGGGCACGCACACCCCGGTCCCCACCCAGTCGGGCCGCAGTCCACCGCCGGCGGCGTAGCACGCGATGGGCGCGCCGACGGCGAAGTAGCCGAGGACCACGCCCGTCAGCGCCGTACGGCCGGGGACCAGGGGGGCCTCGCCGCCCGCATCCCCGTCCGCGGCGTCACGGGCGGCGCGGTGCAGCAGCCACACCGGCAGCGCGAGCAGCAGCAGCGGCGGGAGGCCGATGGGGGCGGGCACCCCGGAGAGGGTGTCGGTGCGGATCAGTTCGGCGCCGTGCGCCAGCAGCCACACCGCGGCCGCGACGTGCAGGGCGCCGTCGGGGCCGCTGTCCGGGTAGGGAGAGCTGACCCACAGCAGCATCACGAGCACGGTGAACACCGCGAACCCGAGTACGGCGGCGAGCACACCGCCGAGGAGGCCGGCGGCCAGCCCGGGTGCGCGGTCGCGCATCCGGGAGAGCAGGGCGGCCGGGGTCGAACGGCGAGCGGTCGTCTGGATCACGCCCGCCATGCTCCCAACGACACGCGCTTTCCCGGTGTAACGGGCGAAGCCCGGCTGTGTCGCTCAATATATGTTTATGTACTTTTCTGTACGGAAGGGTGCCTGGTGAAGCGGAGCCCTGTCACCCCGCTTCCTCCGCCCACGGAACGCCGACGCCTGCGCGAGGCAGGCGCGCTGACGCGGGCTCAGCTCGCCGCATGTGTGGGCGTACGGCCGGAGACCGTGCGTTCGTGGGAGTCCGGCCGCGGCACACCGCGCGGCCGGAGCCGGGAGGCGTACGCCAGGCTGCTGGCCGGCCTGGCGAAGCCGGCGGAAGGGCCGGCCGGAGCCACGTCAGGGGGTGGAGCCGGGGGCGGCGGCGGGGACGCGGGAGCGAACCGTCAGCGGAAGGAGGACACCGCGGTGGTGACGGTGCGTCCGGACGAGCCGGGCGGCGGCCGGGGCCACGCGGCGGCCGGGCCGGAGCCGTCCGCGTACGCGCAGGCACCCCCGCCCGCCCGGGTACCCGGGGAGGAGAGCCGCCCCGGACCGACACCGGCTCAGGCCTTCGACGCCCTGTACTCCTGCTGCGCCCCCGCCCTCGTCCGGCAGACGTATCTGCTCAGCGGCCGGCGGGACCTCGCCCGCGAGTCGGTGGAGCGTGCCTTCCAGCAGGCCTGGGACCACTGGCCGGAGGTGGCCCGGGACCCGGACCCGGCCGGCTGGGTACGCGCGGCGGCGCACGAGTGGGCGCTCTCCCCCTGGCACCGCTTCCGTCGCCGTCACCGGCAGCCGGAACCCCCGCCGCCCGGGGACGACGACCGTACGCTCCTGGAGGCACTGCTGCGTCTGCCGCCGCCGTACCGCCGCACGCTGTTGCTGTACGACGGGATCGGCCTCGGCCTGCCGGAGACGGCGGCGGAGACGGAGGCCAGCACCCGCGCGACGGCCGGCCGGCTGATGTACGCACGCGAGGCCGTCGCCGCCCGGCTGCCGGACCTGTCGGACCCGCGGGAGCTGCACCAACGGCTGGCCGAACTGGCGTCCACGGGTCGGCTGCGGGCGGCCGAGCCGCCGGAGGTACGCGACGGCAGCGAGCGCCGGGCACGCTTCTGGACGCGCGCCGCCATCGCCGTCACCGTCGCCCTGATCGGCACCACGGCCCTCACCCTGCGCACGGCACCCACCCGTTACGAGCCGCCGGTGCCGCCGGGCAGGACGGTCCAGGGCGTTCCGCCACGCGTGGCTCCCGGTCCCCTGTCGGACGAGCAGCGGGAGCTGCGGGACACGCTGCGTGAGGAACTGTCACGAGGACCGCAGCGGCTGACGCCTCAGGCGCGGTGAGCCACGGCGCCGCGCACGACGCGACGACGAGCCATGGTGCCGCGTACGACGCGACGGTGAGCCATGGTGCCGCGTACGACGCGACGGTGAGCCATGGTGCCGCGCACGACGCGACGGTGAGCCATGGTGCCGCGCACGACGCGACGATGAGCCATGGTGCCGCGCACGACGCGACGGTGAGCCGCCTCCCGCGCGGGAACGACGGTGGGCCCGCCCCCTGGTGCGGGGAACGGGCCCACCCGTGCGGTGCGCCGTGCCGGTGACTCAGCCGGCGAGGATCGCGCGCGCCAGCTTGGCCGTCTCGGTCGGCGTCTTGCCGACCTTGACGCCGGCGGCCTCGAGGGCCTCCTTCTTCGCGGCGGCGGTGCCGGAGGAACCGGAGACGATGGCGCCGGCGTGGCCCATGGTCTTGCCCTCGGGCGCGGTGAAGCCCGCGACGTAGCCGACGACCGGCTTCTTCACGTTCTCCGCGATGTAGGCCGCGGCCCGCTCCTCGGCGTCGCCGCCGATCTCACCGATCATCACGATCAGGTCGGTGTCGGGGTCGGCCTCGAACGCGGCGAGCGCGTCGATGTGCGTGGTGCCGATGACCGGGTCGCCACCGATGCCCACGGCCGAGGAGAAGCCGATGTCACGCAGCTCGTACATCATCTGGTACGTCAGCGTGCCGGACTTCGAGACCAGGCCGATACGGCCCGGCTTGGTGATGTCGCCCGGGATGATGCCGGCGTTCGACTGACCGGGGCTGATCAGACCCGGGCAGTTCGGGCCGATGATCCGGGTCGTGTTGCCCTTCTCCACGGCGTACGCGTAGAAGGCGGCGGTGTCGTGCACCGCGATGCCCTCGGTGATGACGACCGCGAGCGGCATACCGGCGTCGATGGCCTCGACGACGGCGGCCTTGGCGAAGGCCGGCGGGACGAAGAGGACGGACACGTTCGCGCCCGTCTTCTCCATGGCCTCGGCGACCGTGCCGAAGACCGGGATCTCGTTGCCGTCGATGTCGACCGACGTGCCCGCCTTGCGGGGGTTCACGCCGCCGACGATGTTCGTGCCGTCGGCCAGCATGAGCTTGGTGTGCTTCATGCCCGTGGCACCGGTCATGCCCTGGACGATGACCTTGGAGTCCTTGTTGAGGAAAATAGCCATGGCTGTTCTGTCCCTCGTCCCTTACTTCGCAGCCGCGAGCTCGGCGGCCTTGTCGGCCGCGCCGTCCATGGTGTCCACGCGCTGCACCAGCGGGTGGTTGGCGTCGGAGAGGATCGTGCGACCCAGCTCGGCGTTGTTGCCGTCGAGACGGACGACGAGAGGCTTGGTGACCTCCTCACCCCGGTCCGCGAGCAGCTGGAGCGCCTGCACGATGCCGTTGGCGACCTCGTCGCAGGCGGTGATGCCGCCGAAGACGTTGACGAAGACGGACTTGACGTCCGGGTCGCCGAGGATGATCTCCAGGCCGTTCGCCATGACGGCGGCGGAGGCGCCGCCACCGATGTCGAGGAAGTTGGCGGGCTTGACGCCGCCGTGCGCCTCACCGGCGTAGGCGACGACGTCCAGGGTGCTCATCACGAGACCCGCGCCGTTGCCGATGATGCCGACCTCACCGTCGAGCTTGACGTAGTTGAGGTTCTTCTCCTTGGCGGCCGCTTCGAGCGGGTCGGCCGCGGCCTTGTCCTGCAGGGCCTCGTGCTCCGGCTGACGGAACTCGGCGTTCTCGTCCAGGGAGACCTTGCCGTCCAGGGCGATGACGTCACCCGAGGCGACCTTGGCCAGCGGGTTGACCTCGACCAGGAGCGCGTCCTCGGCGACGAAGGTCTTCCACAGGGTGACCAGGACGTCGGCGACCTTGTCGGCGACCTCGGCCGGGAACTTCGCGGCCTCGACGATCTCGCGGGCCTTGGCGGGGGTCACACCCTCGTTGGCGTCGATCGGCGTCTTGGCAACGGCCTCCGGACGGGTGGCCGCCACCTCCTCGATGTCCATGCCGCCCTCGACGGAGGCGATGGAGAGGAAGGTGCGGTTGGCACGGTCGAGGAGGAAGGAGACGTAGTACTCCTCCAGGATCTCCGGGGCCGTCTCGGCGATCATCACCTTGTGGACCGTGTGGCCCTTGATGTCCATTCCGAGGATGTCCGTCGCGCGGGCGACGGCCTCGTCAGGGGTCGCGGCGAGCTTGACGCCGCCGGCCTTGCCACGGCCGCCGACCTTCACCTGGGCCTTGACTACGGACTTGCCACCGAGACGCTCAGTGGCTGCGCGGGCCGCCTCAGGCGTGTCGATGACTTCACCGGCCAGCACCGGTACATCGTGCTTTGCGAAGAGGTCCCTCGCCTGGTACTCGAACAGGTCCACGCGCTTCCGTCCCTATCAGTGATCTCGCGGTTCGTTGGATGCGTGGGCGTGCCGCGAAGGGCAACGTGACGTCCGCTGTGTCACAAGGGAGGCGCACACGGTGTCCGAGCGCGCGGCATGTCCGTCTCGCAGGTTATCGCCGCACGGGTGACCTCTCTAAATCGCGGGTCACACGTGAGCGGTGATACCTGTCACATGATGCCGCCATCCCTGACACGCCGTGCCGGACGTGAGGGGCCTCACCGGGCTGGGGTCGACCCGGTGAGGCCCTTCGAGCACCCGGACAGGGCGGTGCACGCCCGGTTTCCGGGATGCGGGGGACCGGCCTCCACCCCAATGGGGGCGGGTCACCCTTCCGCGAAGGGTGCGACCGGACGAGCCGACGGCTTTCGGCTGTCCGTGTCCCGACGCCCCCGCGGAGTCCTTTGTTACCCGTGAGTCAGGTCCGGGTGGGAGGCGGGTCCGGCAACCGGCCCTCCTGGCCGGACGGTCCGCTCCGGTTTCCGCCGGGGCGGGCGGATTGTCCGCGCGGGTACACCGGCTCAGCGCGCAACGACGGTGCCGGGTACGAGCCGGGGGCGGGCCGGTGCGCGGTACGAGCCGGGGGGGCGGGCCGGTGTGCCGTGGTCCGCCGCCGTGCGGCTGCCCGGTGCGCCGTCCGACCGGCCGTCGGCGGGGGCGTGGGGGCGAGGAACGGTCCGGCGCGTACGCCGTCACGTCGCGGGGGCGCCGTCCCGGCGACCGCCGTGCCCCCCGTGCGTCCCGCTGCCGGGGCCGGTGAACTCCGGGCCGTGCGCGGCGGCGGTCGCGGTTCCGTCCGGTCCGCCCTGGGCTGCCGGTCCGCCCTGGGCGTCCGGGGCGGCCACGCCGAACGAGCCCTCGGAGACATCGACGGTGCCCGACCCCTTCGCCTCCCGACGGCGGCGCAAGGGGCGGCGCGCGTGGCGACGGGGAGGACGACTGACGCGAGCCGTCCGCACCCGGCCCGGGACAGGGCGGCGCCGGTCCTCGAACGCGACGCGTCCGCGGTCCGGGTCCGCCTCCCTCAGCCCTCGTCCGGTATCGGCAACGGCCGCTTCTCGATCGCCGCCGCCATCACCTCCGGGAACAGATCGGGCGTGCAGGCGAACGCCGGCGTGCCCAGTGCGGCGAGCGCGGCCGCGTGCTCCCTGTCGTAGGCGGGTGCCCCCTCGTCGGACAACGCGAGCAGCGCCACGAACTGCACCCCCGACGCCTTCATCGCCGCCACCCGCTTGAGCATCTCGTCGCGTATTCCCCCTTCGTAGAGGTCGCTGATCAGGACGACCACCGTCTCCGCGGGCCGGGTGATCCGCGACTGGCAGTACGCGAGCGCCCGGTTGATGTCCGTACCGCCGCCGAGCCGGGTGCCGAACAGCACGTCGACGGGGTCGTCGAGCTGGTCGGTGAGGTCGACGACCGCCGTGTCGAAGACGACGAGCCGCGTGTCGACCGACCGCATGGACGCGAGCACCGCCCCGAACACCGACGCGTACACGACGGACGCCG
This sequence comes from Streptomyces sp. NPDC086080, assembly GCF_044540255.1. NCBI lineage: Bacteria > Bacillati > Actinomycetota > Actinomycetes > Kitasatosporales > Streptomycetaceae > Streptomyces > Streptomyces sp. NPDC086080. Next base: position 292,486 of record NZ_JBITRU010000004.1, on the reverse strand, counting down.
CCATCGACCCCGACTGGTCGAGGCAGAGGACGACCTCCTTCTGCACCGACCGCGCGGCATGCCCGTAGCCGATGAGCCGCTCGGGCACGATCGTCCGGTGTTCCGGGAGGTAGTGCTTGAGGTTGGCGGCGATCGTGCGGTTCCAGTCGATGTCGCGGTGGCGTGGCCGGCTGTCGCGGGCGCTGCGGTCGAGGGCGCCGGTGAGGGTGGTCCGGGTGCGGGTGGCGAGCCGCTTCTCCAGGTCCTGGACGACCTTGCGCACGACGGCCCGGGCCGTCTCCTTCGTCGTCTCCGGCATGGCCTGGCCGAGCGACAGCAGGGTGCCGACGAGGTGGACGTCCGCCTCGACCGCTTCCAGCATCTCCCGTTCCAGCAGGAGTGTGGCGAGCCCGAGCCGGTCGATGGCGTCGCGCTGCATGACCTGGACGACGGAGGAGGGGAAGTAGGTCCGGATGTCCCCGAGCCAGCGGGCCACCGACGGCGCCGATGCGCCCAGTCCCGCCGAGCGGTCCCTGCCCGCCCGCGGTCGGCCGCCCTCGCCGTAGAGCGCGGCGAGGGTCCCGTCCATCGCGGCGTCCCGCCCGGAGAGCACACTGCCGGTGCCGTCGGCCGGGTCCCCGCCGAGCACCAGCCGCCATCTGCGCAGCCGCTCCCCCGCCGGATCCGTCGTGGTGCTCTCCATGCCCGTCTCCCCCTCCCGGTGTGTGCCCGTCATCGCGCCGCCCCGGTCGCCCCCGCCACCCCGGGTGCTCCGGCACCGGCTTCAGCCGCCCCCACCGTCCCGGGTGGTCCCGCGCTCGGTGCCCCGCCTTCGGTGTCCGGGCCCAGCAGCAGGCGCAGGACCGGCAGTACGGCGTCCGCTCGTGCCGTGTCGAGTCCGGTGGCGAAGCCGGCTGTGCCGGAGCCCCCGGCCGTCGCACTCCCGCGGGCCTCCGGTCCGCGCCGGACCAGTTCGCCGATGGTGCGCCGCACCCCTGGCTCGTACGCGGAGAACGTGCGCCGCAACAGCGGCAGGACATCCGTGAACGCCTCCGCCGGTACGCCCGTCAGCCAGGCGTCGACCAGGCCGAGCAGCCGTTCGTCGTGGACCAGGAGCAGCCCGCCGCCGGACTCCCGGCCGACGAACCCCTCGATCCACGCGGCCGCGTCCGCCGGAGGTGTGCCGGGCGACAGCACGAGCCCCATCAGCCGCGCCGCCTCCTCCCCCGCCACCTCCCCGGCGTCCAGCAACAGCCGCACCGACCGGCCCCGTACGACCCCCGGCACGGTGTCCCGGGCGGACAGCGTCCGCAGCACCGAGTGCCAGCGGGCGCGCAGTCTTGCGTGCCCCGGGGCGGGGGAGTCGCCGAGGAGGCCGACCGCCCCGTGCACGGCGTCGACATGGCTCCGCATCTCCTCGGCTGCGTCCGGGGCCAGTGCGGTGCAGGCCGGGGGCAGCCCGACGAAGACCCGCTCGGCGAGTCCGGCGGCGACTCCGGCCAGCGCGACGGTGTCCGTGCCGCGCACATCGCCGTAGCGCAGTGCGCGGACCAGGGCGGGCAGTGCCCGGGCGAGCCGGCCGATGTCCGTGTCGAGGGCGGCTCGGTCGGAGAGGATCCGCATCACCGTGGGCAGCGCCTCGGACAGCCCGGCCAGCAGGCAGACTTCGGCGAGCCCGGTGACCACGTCGAGGCCCCGCGCGGCGACGGCGTCCATCTCCGCCTTGGCGGTCGCGGCGGCGGCCACGGTCGTTCCCCACACCCCTGCCTCGGCGATCCGCACGGACAACTCCGGATCCCAGCGCAGCCGCCAGGTCTCCCGGAAGGTTCCGGTGCTGCCGCGCGAGGCGCCCGGCTCACCCCAGTCGATGCCGAGCAGCCGCAGCCGGTGCAGCAGTCTGCTGCGCTCCGCGTCGGTCTCCTTGCGCAGGTCGAGCTCCAGCTGCCGCTCGGCCGCCTCCGGTTTCAGCCGGAGCCGGCGCTGGATCCGCGCGAGGTCACGCTGCAACGGCACGGCGGGCGCCGCGGCAGGCACCTCCCCCAGGACGTCCCCGACGACCAGCCGGTCGCGCACCAGCGCCAGCGGCACGTCGGAGCCCTCGCACATCACCGCCCGTACCGCGTCGGTCGTCTCGCTCAGCCCGGCCAGCGGACGTCCGCGCAGCGCGGCGAGGGTCTCCGCCAGCCGTACGGCCTCGATGACATGCGCGGACGAGACGATGCGGTCCTCGGCCCGGAGCAGACCGGCCACCTCGGTCAGCCACCGCTCCACCGGCCGGTCCGGGGCGCGGAACAGATGCCCGTACCAGCCGGGTGAGTCGATGCCCGCGCCGTAGCCGCTCGCCCGGGAGAGCCTGCGGTGGGTCCAGGGCACCCAGGTCATGTCCGTCTTCACCCTGGGCAGTCCTTTCAGCAGGGCCCGGTCGGCGGCGACGGTGGTCCTGCGCCGCAGCGCCGGCACATGCCAGGCCCCGCACACCACGGCCACGCCGTCCTCGAACTCCCGCCGCGCCGCGCGGATCCGCAGCCGCATATGGGCCTCGCGCACGAGGTCCCGGTCGTGTCCCCCGCTGCCGTACTCCTCCCGCAGCGCGGTCATGGCCTCCTCCAGCGCGGTGAACGGCGCGACCGGGTCCCCCTTCCCCACACCCCGGTGCTCTACGACGTCCTCCCACCACCGCTCGGCGTCGTCGTACCCCGCTGCCTGGGCCAGCACCCCGAGGGGGTCGAACCGTACGTCGGCTGCCGGCCCGGCACCCCCGCCGTCCGCGGCGGCACCATGGCCGGGGTCCCCCGCCCTGCCGTGTCGCTCGTCCCCCGGCCCCGGGTCGTCCCCCGTGCCCGGGTCGTCCTCCCCGCCCGGAGCGGTCCCGCCCGGGCCCCGCTCCCCGTCCGGCACGCCCCCCGCCGGGCCGGGCCCACCGCCCTCCCCGCCGCTCCCCCCGTCCTCCTCCCAGGCCAGCGTGTGTGTCGCCGGCAGGTCGATGAAGCGAGCCGGGATTCCGTGTTCCAGCGCCCAGCGGATCGCGATCCACTCCGGGGAGAACTCGGCCAGCGGCCAGAAGGCCGACCGGCCGGGCTCGTCCACCGCGTGGGCGAGCAGGGCGACGGGCGGCCGCATGTCCTCCTCGGCGGCGAGCGGGATCAGAGCGTCCGCCTCCGGCGGTCCCTCGATCAGCACGACACCCGGCCGCACCTCCTCGAGCGCCGCCCGCACCGCCCGCGCCGACCCCGGGCCGTGGTGCCGCACCCCGAGCAGCAGCGGCCCCGCGGCGGCGTCCGCGTTCCCCTGCCTCACGCGCCGGCCTCCCGGCAGGCCCGGTAGAAGTCCTTCCAGCCGTCACGCTCACGGACGACGGTCTCCAGGTACTCCTGCCAGACGACACGGTCCGCCGCCGGGTCGCGGACGACCGCGCCCAGGATGCCCGCGGCGACGTCCCCGGCCCGCAGCACGCCGTCGCCGAAGTGGGCGGCCAGCGCCAGACCGCCCGTGACCACGGAGATCGCCTCGGCCGTCGACAGTGTGCCGCTGGGCGACTTGAGCCGGGTGCGGCCGTCGGCCGTGACCCCGTCGCGCAGTTCCCGGAAGACCGTGACGACCCGGCGGATCTCGTCGATGCCGTCGGGCACGGCCGGCAGGTCGAGGGAGCGGCCGATCTGGTCGACGCGGCGCGCGACGATGTCGACCTCCGCCTCCGCCGACTCCGGCAGCGGCAGCACCACGGTGTTGAACCGCCGGCGCAGGGCACTGGACAGTTCGTTGACCCCGCGGTCACGGTCGTTGGCCGTGGCGATCAGGTTGAAGCCGCGGACCGCCTGAACCTCCTGGCCCAGCTCCGGTATCGGCAACGTCTTCTCCGACAGGATCGTGATCAGCGAATCCTGGACGTCGGCCGGGATACGGGTCAGCTCCTCGACGCGGGCCGTCATGCCCTCCGCCATGGCCCGCATCACCGGACTGGGGACGAGGGCGTCCCGGCTGGGTCCATGGGCGAGCAGCCGGGCGTAGTTCCAGCCGTAGCGGATGGCCTCTTCCGGTGTGCCGGCCGTGCCCTGCACCAGCAGGGTGGAGTCACCGCTGACCGCCGCGGCCAGATGCTCGCAGACCCAGGTCTTCGCCGTGCCGGGCACCCCGAGCAGCAGCAGGGCGCGGTCGGTGGCGAGGGTGGTGACCGCGACCTCGACGATCCGGCGCGGGCCCACGTACTTCGGCGTGATCACGGTGCCGTCCGGCAGTGCGCCGCCGAGCAGATAGGTGGCGACGGCCCACGGCGACAGCCGCCAGCGGGCGGGGCGCGGACGATCGTCCCACGCGGCCAGCGCGGCGAGTTCGGCGGCGAAGGCGTCCTCGGCGTGCGGCCTCAGCACGGACGTGTCGTCCGGCGCGGAGCCGGTCCGGCTCGGGTCGACGGATGTCGGTCCCCCAGGCACAGGTCCCACAGGCACAGTCATGGCTGAGTCCCCCTCCAGCTCGGCCGGTTCGGATCTGTCACCAACCGTGCACCACACCACTGACAATCGCTCCGACCTGCACGAATGCGCGCTCCGGGCCGACTGTCAGTGGCGGGATCTAGTGTCGACGGCATGACTGAGCAGGGGGTGCGACGGACCGCGGACCAGGTGCTGGGCCTGGCGCCTGACGCCGCGTCACGCCGGGCAGGACGTGAACTCGGCGCGGCCGGGTCGTGGTCGGCGACCGGCCGTTCCGCCGAAGGGACGGTGTGGGGGGTGTGCGAGGGCCCTGGCGGCACGCCGTACCGGACACTCGTCGACCTCTCCGACGCATCCGGCCCCGCGTACACATGCAGTTGCCCGAGTGCGAAGTCGCCGTGCGAGCACGCGCTGGGTCTGCTGCTGCTCCGGGCGGGCGGAGAGGAAGCGGTGCCGCGGGCGGAGGTGCCGGAGTGGGCCGAACAGTGGGTCATGGGCCGGCGCGCGGGAACCGGGGGGAGACGGAGGACGGACGTTCCGGGATCCCCCCAGGGTTCCGCCGGCCCCGGGGCGGCGCGGCGCAGGGCGGAGCGCCGGGCCGAGCGGATCACCGCGGGTGCCGAGGAGCTGGAGCAGCGTCTGGCGGATCTGCTCCGGGGCGGTCTGGCCCCGGCCGAGCAGGCGGGGCCCGGAGTGTGGGAGGAGACGGCGGCCCGCATGGTCGACGCCCAGGCGCCGGGGCTGGCCGCCCGGGTGCGGGAGCTGGCGGCACTCCCGGGCACCGGGCCGGGCCGGCCCGTGCGGCTGCTGGAGGAGTGCGCGCTGCTCCATCTGCTGGCCCGCGGCTGGCTGCGCCGTGACCGGCTTCCGGAGGGTCTTGCCGCGACCGTCCGCGCGCGCGTCGGTCTGCCCGCCTCGCCGGACGGCCCGCCGGTACGGGACCGCTGGCTGGTCCTCGCCCAGTACGACACCCCGGACAGCCGGCTGACCACCCGCCGTATCTGGCTGTACGGCACCGGTTCGGGGCGTACGGCGCTGCTCCTCTCCTACGGCGCGGCGGGCCGCGCCCCGGAACTCGCGCTGCCGGTCGGCCTGGCCCTGGACGCGGAGCTGTCCGCGTACCCGGGGCCGGGGCAGCCGAGGGCGGCCCTGGGCGACCGGTTCGCACCGCCCGCGCCGACCAGCGCGCGGCCGCCGGGCACCACGACGGGCCCGGCTCTCGCCCGCTACGGGGAGGCGCTGCGCGACGACCCCTGGCTGGAGTCGGTTCCGGTGACGCTGGACCGCGTGATACCGGCCCCGGACGAGGGCGGGGCCTCCTGGCAGCTGGCCGACGCCGACGGGGACGCGGCCCTGCCGCTCTCCCCCGCCGCGCGGTCCCGGCCGGGTCTGTGGCGCCTGGTCGCGCTGTCCGGCGGCGCCCCGGTCAGGGTCTTCGGTGAGTGCGGCCATCAGGGATTCACTCCTTTGGCGGCATGGCCCGAGGAGCCCGGTGAGGTGGTGTCCCTGTGCTGAGCGGTGCCCTCGCCCCCGTTCCCGTCCACCTCAGGAATCTTTCGGACATCACTGGACACTCGGTGCGCCCGAGTGTCCGACTCCCCCGGGGTCCCCGCCGGAAAGGACGGCCATGAGCAGGACGACCGCCGCCGTGGACGCGTGCCTTCCGGGCAACTGGGAGGAGCTGGTGACCACGGCCCTGCTGGGCACCGACCGGCGCACACCGGCAGGTGTCGCGCCCGGCCCGCGGGCGCCGTCGGCCCTGCTGGACGCCGCGGCCGTGGCGACGGTACGGCGAAGGGCCGGGCTGCGGCCGGCCCGGGCCGCGGAGCGTCCGGGGCCCTCCCCCGAGGACCCACGCCCCGTGCTGCCACCGGCCGCCGCCCGCCGGCTGACGATGCTGCTCACCGACCGCCCCGGCACCTCCGGCGGGGGCCGCCGGGGCACGGCACCGGACCTCATGGAGCTGCTGCCCCAATGGCTGGCGGCGGCGAACGCCCGCGGTTTCGCACCACCTCCCGCCCTCCTGCCCGCCCTGCTCGACGCCGCGCGGGGGCGTACGGACCTGCGTCCGGCGGCACTGCGGTTCGCGGGGCCGCGCGCGCTGTGGCTGGCCCGGCTCAACCCGGACTGGCGGTTCGCCCTGCGTTCCACGCCGGGAGGCGGCGCGTCCGTACCGGCCCCGTCCGACATGGACGGAATGCGGCGGCTCTGGCAGGAGGGGCTCTTCGCCGAGCGGGTCACCCTCCTCACCGCGCTGCGCTCACGAGCACCGGCCGCCGCGCGTGAGCTTCTCGCGGAGACCTGGGCGACGGAGCGGGCCGAGGACCGGCTGATGTTCCTCGACTCCCTGCGCACCGGAATCGGCGCGGACGACGAGCCCTTCCTGGAACAGGCCCTGGCCGACCGCAGCCGCACCGTACGGGCGACGGCGGCCGAGTTGCTGTCGGCGCTGCCCGGTTCGGCCCTGGCGGCACGGATGGCGGTCAGAGCCGGCGCGTGTGTGTCCGTGGACCGTACGCGGGAGATACCGACGATCATCGTCGAGGCCCCGCACGAGTGCGACGCGGGTATGGAGCGCGACGGTGTGGTCGCCAAAGCCCCCGCGAGCCGTGGTGAACGGTCCTGGTGGCTCGGCCAGTTGGTGGAGTCGGCGCCCCTCGGCAGCTGGTCGCGGCGGCTCGGCGGGCGTACCCCCCGGGAGATCGTCGCGCTGCCGGTGGCGGACGACTGGCGGAGCGAACTGCACGCGGCCTGGTGCCGGGCGGCGGTCCAGCAGCGGGACGCGGCATGGTCCCTGGCGCTGCTCGGCGAGCCCTCCGCACCGGAGGCGGGTGGACCGGGGGCGGTGTCCCTGGCCGAGCGCGCCAAGCTGCTCGGCATGCTGGGCGCTGCCGAGCGAGCGGAGTGGGTGGCCGGGTTCATCGAGAAACACGGCCTGTCCGAGGCGTTCCAGCTGCTCGGGGTGTGTGCCGTGCCGTGGGCGGCGCCCGTCGGGCGGGCGGTGGTCGACGCGCTCAACATCGCGCGTGACGCAGGGAGCTATCCATGGAGTTTCAGCGGAGTCATGGGACTGGCCGAACGCTGCCTGGACCCGTCCGAGGCCGGCCGGCTCGACGCGCTCCTGGCGGTACCGGACGAGCCGGAAAACGCGTCACCGGGAGCCGGGGGCTACTGGGCGGAGGCGTTCCAGCGACTGGTCACCACACTGCGCCTGCGCGCGGCCATGCTGACGGAGCTGACCCCGGCCACCCCCTGACCCGCCCCCTCCCCACCCGCTCGGGCAGTCGTTCCTCCCCCGGCGGGGGTACCACCGGGACGACGGGGGTCCACCCGCTCATGGGTGCGGGGCGCGGCGGCGCCCCGCACCGGCCTCCGGGCCACGAGACCAGGACCCCGGGTCCGGTTCCGGTGCGGCGACCGTCGGTCCCGAGAACCCCCGGGCCCGCTCTACGCGTCCGCGGGCTGGCGAGCGTTCGCCTGGACCCAGTCCACGATCGATGCCGTGGTCGCGCCCGGGGTGAAGATCTCCGCGACGCCCTTCTCCTTCAGCGGAGCGATGTCCGCCTCGGGGATGATGCCACCGCCGAAGACCAGGATGTCCGCCGCGTCCCGCTGCTCGAGCAGTTCGATGACCGCCGCGAACAGCGTGTTGTGCGCGCCGGAGAGGATGGACAGACCGATCGCGTCGGCGTCCTCCTGGATCGCGGTGTCGACGATCTGCTCGGGAGTCTGGTGCAGCCCGGTGTAGATCACCTCCATACCGGCGTCGCGCAGCGCACGCGCGATCACCTTGGCCCCACGATCGTGGCCGTCGAGCCCCGGCTTGGCCACCACCACGCGGATCGGACCGGCTGCCACACCCATCACTGCCTCCATGAAGCGACTACATCCATCCGTATCGACAAGTACCGCACATATCGCACGGACACTCCGTCCCGAACCGGCCGGAGAAGTGAACGAACGTTATCTCCAGCATCCCGCAACCGGCAGTTTCGCGGTGCACAGGGAGGGGGAAATCACACACAGGGACACGTTCACCGCGCAGCGTTCCCGGGCTCCGAGGCCCGCGTACCGCGCGCCCGTGCGAGGCACGGGCATCGGTGGGAGCATGCGCATAAGGGATTCGCACCGACGTCGGCATACCAGCACACTCCCTCCCCGCATCGCACACGCACACCGCCGACCCCTCTCGTAGCGACATCCCATGAGGGCACACGGGGGACGAGGCTGTCCCCTCGCGTGCCGACAGGAGGTCGGCCATGAAGGTCACCGAGGCAGCTCTTTCCTTCCTGCCGCTCTGCCGGCGTCTTCTGCCGGCCCGGCTGACGGATTTCTCCCTGGCCCTGCTCAAAGCGACGGCCCTGGAGCTGGCGATCCTGGCGGGTCACGTCCTCCTCTATCCCGCGGGGATCATCCAGGAGCGGCGGGGCCCGGACCGCACCGTGCTGCCCGCACCGCAGGGCACCGCACAGCTGCCGGCGGAGGCCAAGCCCCCGGTCGTGCTGCTGCACGGCTTCATCGACAACCGATCGGTCTTCGTCCTGCTGCGCCGCAGCCTGTCCCAGCACGGCCGACAGCAGATCGAGTCGCTCAACTACTCGCCGCTGACCTGTGACATCCGCATCGCGGCGGAACTGCTCGGCCGGCACATAGAGCAGGTGTGCGAGCGTACGGGCAGCCGTCAGGTGGACGTGGTCGGACACAGCCTCGGCGGGCTGATCGCGCGGTACTACGTGCAGCGACTGGGCGGTGACACCCGAGTGCGGACGCTCGTCACGCTCGGCACCCCGCACTCCGGAACGCGTGTCGCGCGACTGGCCGACGCACACCCCATCGTGCGCCAGATGCGCCCCGGCTCACCGGTACTCGAGGAGCTCAGCCGGCCGGCGCCCGACTGCCGTACCCACTTCGTCGCCTTCTGGAGCGACCTCGACCACATCATGGATCCGCTGGAGGCGGCGTGCGTGGAGCACCCGGACCTGACAGCGGTGAACGTCCGGGTGAGCGGTGTCGGCCATCTCGCCCTGCCCGTGCACCCTGCGGTGGCGACCGGCATCCGGGAGGCGCTGGACGCGGCACACGCCGGAGAGCCGTCCACCGGTCGCGCGAACGGTCTGACGGTGGCATAACGGCAGGGCACGAGAGCGGCAGGGCGCGACACGCCCGGCGCCCGCCCCGAACCCGCCTCTCGGGGGGCGCACCACGGGCGCCCACATCCGAACAACAACGGTCCGACACGGCCGACTTACGGCCACCGACTCATTCAAATCTCGAACAAACTTCGAACAAAGAGCCAAGACCGCGCCCGCCCTCCGCCAAAACACGTCCGAATGCCCGTTTCCTGCGCGCGTGAAACCTCGGGAAGATTGTCGTGCCCGCGTACCGCCGGGTACAGTCGCCGCACTGCTCTGCCAGCCCCTGTTGTCGAGGCGAAAGAGAAGTTGGTGAACGACCGTCACCCGTCGGGGACCATGGCCCCGGCTCCGGCTTCCGATGCCGACGAGGCGCCCTACGCGTCGTACGGCACCCAGGAAGCCCAGTACGGCGATTTCACCACCTACGGTGGCTATGACGCCACAGGTTTCGCCGCCACGCACTACGGCACCGGCGGCCACAGCACCGCGACCTTCACCGCCGACCCCCTCTTCGGCGACCTCCAGGGCAGCAGCTCCGACACGGGCAGCTACGACACCGGACACTGGCCCGCGAACGGCCAGGACACCGGGCACTACGACCTGTACGCGGCCCAGCAGCCCGCCTCGTACGACACCGGCGGCTACGACACGACCGCCTGGACCACCGGCGACCAGCCGATGACGGTGATCCCGCCGCAGGCCGGCTCGCCCGAGACGAGTGGCCAGTGGGACGCCGGCACCTGGCTCCCGTCCGGCCAGGCCGAGACCCCGGCCGACGGGGTCCCGCAGTGGGGCTGGGGCACGCAGACCTTCGACAGCGGCGTGTACGACGCCACGCAGTGGAACTCCGACGGCGGCGAGGCGGCCTCCCCGGCCCCCACGTCCGACACCTACGCACCACCGGCCGAGTCCTACGACCAGGACCCCTACGGCCAGAGCACGGGCGAGCACGAGACCTACGCGCAGGACGCCTACGAGACCACCGCCGACGAACCGGCCCTCGGCACACCGGCCCACGACGAGCCGGGCGACACCGGTGAACTGCCCGCCGTGTCCCTGCTCGACGAGCAGGAGGAGCCCCTCCCGGTCCCGTCACCGGTCCCGTCACCGCGCGCGGCCTCGCGCTCCGGGTCCCGCTCCCGACGCCGTTCGCCCGCCAAGCGCTCCGCGCTGCTGACGGTGGCCGTGCCCTCGGCGTGTGTGATGGGCGTCGCCGGTATCGCCGCGGCCTCGGTCGGCGATCTGGCCGAGGACAGCGGCCAGGAAACGAAGACGACCGCGGCCGACGCCCAGCCGGTCACACCGTCCGCCGCCAACATCAAGCTGGACACCCAGCTGGAAAGCCTCGCCGCGGGCGCGGACGACTTCGCCGACCGGGCCAGCCGCACCCAGGAGCGCATCGACCTCAAGGCGCAGCAGGACGCCGAGCGCAGGGCGGCCGCCGAGGAGGCGGCCCGCAAGGAGCGGCTGCGCCCGAAGTTCTCCCTCCCGGTCGCACAGCACGGGCTCAGCGCCTACTACGGCCAGTCCGGCATCAACTGGATGTCCGCCCACACCGGCATCGACTTCCCCGTCTCGTACGGCACCCCGGTGCTGGCCGCGACCGACGGCACGGTGCGCACGCAGTACAACTCCGCGTACGGCAACATGATGATCGTGACGGCGATGGACGGCACGGAGACGTGGTACTGCCACCTCTCCAGCTACCAGATTCCCTCCGGTTCGACCGTGAAAGCCGGCGACCAGATCGCGTTCTCCGGCAACTCGGGCAACTCCACCGGCCCGCACCTGCACTTCGAGGTACGCCCCGGCGGCGGCTCGGCGATCGACCCGCTCGCCTGGCTGCGCAGCCACGGCCTCGAGCCGTCGTAGACGTCTCGGCGCGTCGCGGGACGGGAACAGCTCCGGCAGGCGGACCAGCCGCACGCGGCCCGCGAGCCCATGACGGACCGGCGGGCGCCCGGCGTGCGGCTACAGCTTCTCCACCGGCGCGTACCGCAGCAGCAGACGCTTGGGCTTGGTGTCCCCGAAGTCGATCGTCGCCTCCGCGTTCGTCCCCGTGCCCCGCACCGCGACCACGGTGCCGAGGCCGAACTGGTCGTGCGTGACCCGGTCCCCGACCGCGACCGACACCACGGGCTTCTCCGTGGTCCGCCGGGTGGCGAAGCCGGAGGCACCGGACGCCGACGAGCGCGAACGGGACGACGACAGCGAGGCCGCCACCCCCGACGCCGGACCGGACGGCACGGGCGCGCTCGCCGCCGTCCGCTTCCACTGAAGGTGGGCGGCCGGGATCTCCTCCAGGAAGCGCGAGGGCGGGTTGTACGAGGGCTGGCCCCACGCGCTGCGCAGCGTCGACCGGGTGAGGTACAGCCGCTCCCGCGCGCGCGTGATGCCCACGTACGCCAGCCGTCGCTCCTCCTCCAGCTCCTTGGGCTGGCCGAGGGCGCGCATGTGCGGGAAGACGCCGTCCTCCATGCCGGTGAGGAAGACGACCGGGAACTCCAGGCCCTTGGCGGTGTGCAGCGTCATGAGGGTGATGACACCGGAGCCGTCGTCGTCCTCGTCGGGGATCTGGTCGGAGTCGGCGACCAGGGCGACCTGCTCCAGGAAGTCGGACAGTGCGACGGACTCGCCCTCACCGCGCTCCTGCTCGAACTCCAGGGCGACGGCCGCCAGTTCCTGGAGGTTCTCGATCCGGGTCTCGTCCTGCGGGTCGGTGGACGCCTGCAACTCGGCCAGATACCCGGTGCGTTCGAGGATCGCCTCCAGGACGGTGGCCGGGCCCGCGCCGGACTCGACGACCGTACGGAGGTCCTCCATGAGCGTGTTGAACCGCTTCACGGCGTTCGACGAGCGCGCGGCCATGCCGTAGGCCTCGTCGACGCGCTTCAGCGCCTGCGGGAAGCTGATCCTCTCGCGCTGCGCGAGGGCGTCGATCATGGCCTCGGCGCGGTCGCCGATGCCCCGCTTGGGCACGTTGAGGATGCGGCGCAGCGGCACCGAGTCCTCGGGGTTGGCGAGCACCCGCAGATAGGCCAGGACGTCCCGGACCTCCTTGCGCTCGTAGAACCGGACACCGCCCACGACCTTGTAGGGCAGGCCGACGCGGATGAAGATCTCCTCGAAGACACGGGACTGGGCGTTGGTCCGGTAGAAGACGGCGACATCGCCCGCCTTGGCCTCGCCCGCGTCCGTGAGGCGGTCTATCTCGTCGGCGACGAACTGTGCCTCGTCGTGCTCGGTGTCGGCGACGTACCCGGTGATCCGCGCGCCCGAGCCGGCGTTGGTCCACAGGTTCTTGGGGCGGCGCGACTCGTTGCGCTCGATGACGGCGTTGGCCGCGCTCAGGATGGTCTGCGTGGAGCGGTAGTTCTGTTCCAGCAGGATCGTGGTCGCGTCCGGGTAGTCCTCCTCGAACTGGAGGATGTTGCGGATGGTCGCGCCGCGGAAGGCGTAGATCGACTGGTCGGCGTCACCCACCACGCACAGCTCGGCGGGCGGGACCTCGGCCTCCGGCGGCACGTCGACGGGATGCTCGGAGGGGGTGCCGACCAGCTCGCGGACCAGGGCGTACTGGGCGTGGTTGGTGTCCTGGTACTCGTCGACCAGGACGTGCCGGAAGCGGCGGCGGTAGTGCTCGGCGACGTCCGGGAAGGCGCGGAGCAGATGGACCGTCGTCATGATCAGGTCGTCGAAGTCCAGCGCGTTGGCCTCACGCAGCCGGGACTGGTAGAGCGCGTAGGCCTGGGCGAGGGTCTTCTCGAAGCCGTCACCGGCCTGGGCGGCGAAGTCCTCCTCGTCGATCAGCTCGTTCTTCAGGTTGCTGATCTTGGCGCTGAAGGACTTCGGCGGGAAGCGCTTGGGGTCGAGGTCCAGGTCACGGCAGACCAGCGCCATCAGCCGCTTGGAGTCGGCGGCGTCGTAGATCGAGAACGACGACGTGAAGCCGAGCTTCTTGCTCTCGCGGCGCAGGATGCGCACGCACGCGCTGTGGAACGTCATCACCCACATGGCGCCCGCGCGCGGGCCGACGAGCTGCTCGACGCGCTCCTTCATCTCGCCCGCGGCCTTGTTGGTGAAGGTGATCGCGAGGATCTGGCCCGGGTGGACGTGCCGCTCGCCCAGCAGATGGGCGATGCGGTGGGTGAGCACGCGGGTCTTGCCGGAACCGGCACCGGCCACGATGAGCAGCGGGGAGCCGGAGTGCACGACGGCGGCGCGCTGGTTCTCGTTCAGCCCCTCCAGCAGCGCGGCGGGGTCGGTGACCGGGCGCGGGGCGCCGTCGCGGTAGTAGGAATCCCGGTCCGGCGGCACGTCGAACTTCCCGCCGAACAGATCGTCCGGAACGGACTCCGGCGCATGATCGTCCTCGGGCGGTGGCGGAGGTTCGTCCGCGGGGCCCCGCTGGGCCTGGAGGTCCGCCAGGAAGCTGTCGTCAAAGAGGCTGCTCATCGCTCTCCGAGTCTAGGGTGCCCCACCGACATCCCGGGCCCGCCCCGGGAACATCCCCGCTTTCCGCCCGCCGCCGGCGCCGGAGCCCGGCCACCGCACGGGCGCACACTCTCCAGGACCGGCCCCTCACCCTGAGTGGCTCATTGCATAAGGTCACAAAAATGTATCGGGCATATCACCCATCAACCTTCACAGAGGCCACACCAGTTGGCTACGGTGCGGTCAGGCCGCTCGTCCCCCGCCGGCGAACCTCGCCGGACCGCGCGGCCTCCGCCGAGTCCGTCACTGTCCGCCGTGGCAGCCGGAGCCGGGGACCCACCGAGATTTTGGGGTGAATCGGCCCACTCCCCCGTGGAGCGGCCGTAGGGCAACCCTTCCGAACCACCCGCCCGAACCCGACAGCTAACCCGGTAGGCGGAGCATTGGAAGGAGTCGCCTCCCTTGGCGTCGCACCGCAAATCGCGCACTCCCGGCACGCGCGTAGCAGGCATACGGACCCCGGCCCTGGCCACGGCCGCCCTGACCTCCGTCGCCCTGCTCTCCCAGACAGCCAACGCCGTCCCCACGGACGACGACAAGCCGAGCCTGGAGGAGGTCGAGAAGAAGGTCGGCGACCTCTACCGCCAGGCGGAGTCGGCGACCGAGAAGTACAACTCGGCCAAAGAGAAGACGACCAAGCAGCGCAAGCGCGTCGACACCCTCCTCGACGACGTGGCCAAGCGCACCCAGAAGCTGAACGACGCGCGTGAGGAACTCGGTTCCTACGCCGCCGCCCAGTACCGGACCGGCGCGGGCGTCCCCGACACCGCGACGTTCCTGCTCGCGGACACCCCGCAGGACATCTTCGACCAGCGCCAGGTGATGGACCGGATGACCGGCCGTCAGAAGCAGGCGGTCGACGACTACGTCACGCAGCAGTCCGAGACGATGAAGATGCGCCAGGAGGCCACGGAGAGCCTCGAGACGCTCACCGAGTCGCAGGACGACCTGAAAACGGCCAAGGCCACCGTCCAGAAGAAGCTCACCGACGCGCGTGAGCTGCTGTCGAAGCTGACCGCCGAGGAGAAGGCGCGGCTCGCGGCCATCGAGAGGGAGAAGCAGGAAGAGGCCGCCCGCCAGGCCGCCGAGCTCGCGAAGCAGGAGGCGGAGCGGCAGCAGGCCCAGGCAGAGGCCGCCGCCGCGCAGCAGGACAGCGGCGCCTCGGGCACCTCGGGGTCCTCCGGCTCGGCCACCGCGCCGTCATCCGACTCCTCGTACGGCACCAAGGCCGAGAAGGCCCTGGCCTTCGCCCGCGCGCAGATCGGCAAACCGTACGTCTGGGGCGCCACCGGACCCGGCTCCTACGACTGCTCCGGTCTCACCCAGGCCGCCTGGAAGGCCGCCGGCGTCACGCTCCCCCGCACCACGTACGACCAGGTCAACGCGGGCACGACAGTCCCCGTCTCCCAGGCCCGGCCCGGCGACCTCGTCTTCTTCTACGACGACGTCACCCACGTGGGCCTCTACATCGGCAACGGCATGATGATCCACGCCCCGAAGCCCGGCACGTACGTCCGCGAGGAGTCGATCTTCTACGACGGCGAGTCCTCGATCCACAGCGTGGTACGCCCCGCCTGACCGAGCAGGGGCACGGAGGCTCCGCCTCCCCGGACGACCGCTTCCGTGCCCCGACGCGTCAGGTCCACAGCACCGCGATGAAGATGTTCGTCACGGTCAGCAGACCGACGAGACCGAACAGGCCCTTGTCCACCTTCTCGTCGTCGCGCTTCACATAGACCAGGCCGAGGATCACGATCAGCAGCGCCAGCTTCACACCGATCTTGATGTTGTCGACGGAGTAGTCCTGCGCCTCGTTGAGGCCGACCAGGGCGATACCGGTGACCAGCATCGTCAGCGCGCCGTGCAGCATCGCCGGGATGAAGCGGGCGGTGCCCTCGCCTATCGCCTTCATCTGGGTGAGGAAGCCACCGAGCAGCGACGCGATGCCGATGATGTGCAGACCGACGAAGAGGTGGATGAGTACGTCCATGAGGCCGGAGCCTAGCCACCCCCGTCCTCTAGCACTCCGGCGCCCTCGGCCCGCCGGGCTTCACCGCATCGATCATGACCCAGAGTGAAGAGGACGAAGCCGGAACGCGATTCCGATCACTTACGGTCACTCGTCGATCCACCCACGCCACTTTCGCACAACCCGTTACCCGGGGCGCGCGGCGGGGCCTAGCGTCCTCCACCAGGTGACCGGCTCTCCATCGCCGCCCGTGCCAGGGGCGGCGGCCGGGCACCACCGCCGAAAGGTCCGGCGGCGGACGGCTCCCCCGCACATCCCGCCGCCGGACCGCCGGACGACAGTCCGTCCGGTGCGGTCGTCGGAAAGGACGGGCAGCAAGGTGGCAGCGCACCGCAGGTCCCGGAAGCGCTCGGCGGGCGGCCGCACGGCCGCCACCGTCGCCCTCGTCGGCGCTGCCACCGCGACCGGCTTCGCCGGGCCTGCGCTCGCCGAACCACAGTCGACACCGGAGCAGGCCAGAGCCGACATCGCGGTGCTCTATCAGGAGGCGGAGACCGCCACCGAGAAGTACAACGGCGCGAAGGAGAAGGCCGAGTCGGCCCAGCGGCGGCTGCACGATCTGCACGACGAGACGGCCCGCCGGAGGGACCGGCTCAACGACGCGCGGGACGCCCTGGGTTCGGTCGCGGCGGCGCAGTACCGGGGCGGCGGCCTGGACCCCGCCCTGCGACTCCTCCTGTCCGAGAACCCGGACGGCTATCTGGACGGCACCGCCCTCGCCGCACGCGTGGGCAGCCGCCAGAACGCGGAGGTGGGCCGCCTGCGCGGACAACTCCGGGAGATCGAGCGACTGCGCGGGGCCGCCCGCGTCGAGGTGGAGTCGCTGACCGCCCGCCGGGCCGAGATGAAGCGGCACAGGAAGACGATCAACGACAAGCTGACCGCCGCCCGCCGGCTGCTGTCCCGCCTGCCGCCCGAGCAGCACGACGCCGGTACCGACCGGGCCTCACGCTCCTCGACCGACCCCCACAACGGCCCGTCCGCCCCCGGCTCCGTCACCTCCCGGGCCCCGGGCCCCCGCGCGGCGGAGGCCGTCGCCTACGCCTACGAGAAGATCGGCAGCCCCTACGTCTGGGGGGCGACCGGCCCGGACGCCTTCGACTGCTCGGGCCTCGTCCAGGCCGCGTACCGCTCCGCCGGCGTCTCCCTGCCCCGCACGACCTACGCCCAGATCGACGCCGGCCGCCGCGTCCCCCGCTCCGAACTCCTCCCCGGCGACCTGGTCTTCTTCTACTCCGGCATCAGTCACGTCGGCATCTACGTCGGTGACGGCCGGATGATCCACGCACCGAACCCCTCGGCCCCGGTCCGCGTGGCCCCCCTCGACGAGATGCCCTTCGCGGGCGCGACCCGGGTGAGCTGAGCAGCCCGTGCGGGGCCGCGGCTCACACCAGGCGCCGTGCCGTCGCCCAGCGGGTCAGCTCGTGGCGGTTGGAGAGCTGGAGTTTGCGCAGGACCGCAGAGACGTGGGACTCGACCGTCTTCACGGAGATGAACAGCTGCTTGGCGATCTCCTTGTACGCGTACCCCCGGGCGATGAGCCGCAGCACCTCCCGCTCGCGCTGGGTCAGGCGGTCGAGGTCCTCGTCGACCGGCGGAGCGTCGGTCGAGGCGAAGGCGTCCAGGACGAAGCCGGCCAGCCGCGGTGAGAACACCGCGTCGCCCTCCTGGACCCGGAAGATCGAGTCGACCAGGTCGGTCCCGGTGATCGTCTTGGTGACGTACCCACGGGCGCCGCCCCGGATCACCCCGATCACGTCCTCCGCCGCGTCCGACACGGAGAGGGCGAGGAAACGGACCGGCTGCTCGGTGTCGCCCATCAACGGGGCGCAACGGCGCAGCACTTCGACGCCGCCGCCCCCGGGCAGGTGGACGTCGAGCAGGACCACCTCGGGCCGGGTCGCGGTGATGACCGTGACCGCCTGGTCGACGTCGGCGGCCTCGCCGACCACCTCGACGCCGGTCTGCGCGGTCTGCCCGATCTCCGCCTGGACGCCGGTGCGGAACATGCGGTGGTCGTCGACGAGGACCACACGCACATGACGCCCGGCGGGCTCCTCGGACCCGGGGCCCTGCCCCGCTCCCGTCGCTGCGCCCGCCTCGGTCGGCTCGCTCATGACGTCTTCTCCGCCCTCTCCATCTCCAGCTCGACCTCCGTGCCGCCGTCCGGCACCGCGCGCAGCCGCGCCGTGCCGCCGTTGCGCTCCATGCGGCCGATGATCGATTCTCTGACGCCCATGCGGTCGGCGGGTATCGAGTCCAGGTCGAAGCCGGGACCGCGGTCACGGACGGACACGAAGACCTTCTTCCCCTCGACTTCGGCGTAGACCTGCACCGCGCCTCCCTCGCCACCGTACTTGGCGGCGTTGACCATTGCTTCCCGCGCGGCCTGCATCTGTGCGCCGATTCTCTCGTCGAGGGGGCAGTCGCCGACCACGACGACCTCGAGGGGGACGCCGTGCTTGTCCTCGACCTCGGCGGCGTTGCGCTTCACGGCCTCGGCGAGGGTGGTGGGCTCGTCGTCCTCATCCTTGCCGTTGCCCTCCGGCTTGTAGAGCCAGGCGCGCAGATCGCGCTCCTGGGCACGGGCCAGACGGCGTACCTCGCCCGCGTTGTCCGCGTTGCGCTGGATCAGGGTGAGGGTGTGCAGCACCGAGTCGTGGACATGGGCGGCCACTTCCGCGCGTTCCTGCGCGCGGATGCGCATCAGACGCTCCTCGGAGAGGTCCTGCGTCATGCGCACCAGGTAGGGGCCGGCGAGCAGCGTGATGCCGACCAGGACCGCGAGGGCCGCCTGGAGCACCGAGCCGAGGTGGCTGCCGGAGCCCCGCAGGACGAACATGCCCGAGGCGCCCGCCGTCACCAGCAGCACACCGGCCACGGCCCGCAGCAGCGTGACCGTGCGTCGGCGGCGGCCGACCTCCATCCAGCGGGCCCGGCGCGCGTTGTCCGCCTGCCGCCACACCAGGGCGACACCCGCGCCGACCAGGACGGTCGGCCAGAGATACGCCTTGGCGCCGCTGTTCAGGTCCACGCTTCCCACGAAGACCATGGCCACCACGACCATGAGGAGCAGGGCGACGATCTGCCCCTTGTCGGGTCTGCGGGTGACGAGTCTGCGCCGGCCGTCCGGCGCCGTCTCGGTCGTCACCGGCGGGGCCGGCTTCTGCGCGTCCACCCCTCCGACACCGAGCGGTACGAAGAACCAGAACGCGGCATACAGCAGGGCACCGAGACCGTCGGCCATGAACAGGGCGACGAAGACGAGACGCACCCAGATCACGGGCAGCCCGAGGTGTCCGGCGAGCCCCCGCGCCACGCCACCGAGCCAGCGTCCGTCACTGCTGCGGTAGAGCTTGCGCGGCGGCCGCGGCTCGACGACTGGCGCTGCTGCGGCTTCCGACATGCCAACGATGGTCACACGCCCGGAATACGGGAGCATCAGGGTCCGTCCCGGAGACTCCCCTGATCTCCCCGCTCCGGGCCCCTCGAACCCTCCCCGGGTCCCGCTCAGGGACCGATATCAGGGTCCGGCCAGGGTCGTTCCGACTCCCGCCACGGCGGCTCGCCCGTCACCATGGACCCATGACCGATCACCAGCACACCGCGGCGGGTCCGGGGGGAGCGACCGCCGCGCCGCCGGAGACACCCGGCGGGCCCGGCCCCGCGGACCCGGACCTCCGTTTCCGGAGGGACCGCCGGCACCAGATGCTGGGCGGCGTCTGCGCGGGGCTCGGCCGGCAGTGCGACATGGACCCGGTGATCTTCCGGATCACCCTCGCGGTCCTGTCCGCCACCGGCGGCATCGGTCTCATCTTCTACGGTTTCGCCTGGCTCTTCGTCCCGTACGAGGACGAGGAGGAGAACGGCATCCGCCGGCTGCTGACCGGCCGGGTCGACGGCCACACCCTGACGGCCGTGCTGTTCGCACTCGTCGGCTGCGGCGTCTTCCTCACCATGCTGAGGAATGAAGGCGTGCTGAGCTTCGCCGTCATACTGTCCCTGCTCCTCGCCGGCGCCGGCTACTGGTCGCGGCGGCGCGGCGCGCCCAGCACCGACCACATCGCCGCCCAGGCCGCCGCCGACGCCCCGCCGGAGCCCCAGGCGCCACCGGTTCCCGACGCCTTCCCGTCGTGGTGGCGCGATCCCATCGTCAAGGACGGCACGCATGTCGGCGGCACAGGCTATCTGTGGGGCCCCCGGGACACCCGCGACCTGGACATCTCCGCCGCCGTGAACATCGGCCTCGACTCCCGCACCCGCGACAGACCGCACGCACCGCTCCACAGACCGCCGAAGCCCCGCGGCCCTCGCGGGATCGGCGGCTGGATCTTCCTGTCCGCCCTGATCGCGGCCGGTCTCGGCACCGGCCTGACCTGGGAGACGCACCCGCTCGGCACCAGCCTGCAGACCGGTCTGGCCTGCGCGCTCGGCGTCTTCGGCGTCGGCGTGGCCGTCAGCGCCTTCCTCGGTCGTACCGGGGCGGGATCGATCGTCCTGGCACTCCTCACGGCGGGTCTGCTGACCGGCTCGACCGCGGTCCCCAAGGACATCGGCACCGACTGGGCGCGCACGACCTGGGAGCCCACCTCGGTCGCGCAGATCCGTCCCACGTACGACCTGGGCGGGGGCGAGGGCGAGCTGGACCTGTCCTCGATACGCCTCCCCGAGAACGACACCGTCTCGACGAGGGCGCACGTCAGCCTGGGCCGGATCCATGTGATCGTGCCCAGGGACGTGACCGTGAGGCTGAGCATCGATGTGGGCGTGGGTGACATCCAGGTGCCGGGCGACAGGCGGAAGGACGTGGACGTGGCACCCGGCAAGCACACACAGCTGACCCTGGAACCGCCCGCGGGCACCAAGCCGGCGGGAACCCTGGATCTCGAGCTCCATGTCGGTGTCGGACAGGCGGAGGTGAGCCGTGCTACGTCATGAGTTCCAGCCCGGCAGGCTGGTCGCCGGTCTCTCCCTCACCGCCGCCGCGGTGCTCTACGCCGGCGACGCGGGCGGCGCCTGGGACACCCCGTGGTTCGTCATGATCCCCGTCGTCCTGGGTGGTCTCTGTTTGGCCGGCGCGGTGGGTTCACTGACCGGCCGCAGACGCCGCCGCAGGGTGTCGGAGAACTAGCGGTACTCCCCCGTCCGCCGCCGTCGCCGTGCACGAAGGGCCGCGTCCACGGACAGCAGCGGAGCGCCCGCCAGCACCAGGGGGATCCAGGCCATGAGATACGGGAGGTCATTGCCGTAGTAGTACGGATCGGCGGCCCAGCTCACGGTCAGCCACAGGCTGAGGGAGATCAGCGCACCGCCGAGTGCGGCGAGGCGGGTGAGCAGCCCGAGCAGGGTACCGATGCCGACGGCCAGTTCCCCGAGGGCGATGGCGTAGCCGAAGGCGACGGGACTCTCCAATGCCATGTCGACCATCGCGGGGATGGCGGAGGAGTCCCGGACGGCGCGCATCATCTCCCCGATGGAACCGGCGCCGGAGTCCTTCATGAACGCGCTGTCCGTGAGCTTGTCCAGGCCGGCGTAGATGAAGGTGACGCCGAGGAAGACGCGCAGGGGGACCAGGGCGTGGCGGGTGGCGGTGTCCCGCCAGTTCCGGTCGCCGTCGAAGTGGGGGCGCGTGTCCGTGCGCATACCGTGAGCCATCCCTGTCCGCCGCCTCTCACTGCCGTGCCGGGGCCGCCCTTCTGACCATACGTACGACAATCTGGCGCGGCTCAACCCTGGGCGCGCGGTATTTCTTGAAAGCACCGGTGCCGCGGGGCTCCGGCCGTGTCAGTCGGTCACGTCGATCGTGTAGCGGTTCGTTTCCACGCCCGCCGCGGTGACGACCTGGACGTCCACGCGGCCCGGTTCGACGTCCGCGGGTACCGGCACCGTCAGCAGCGCGTCCGTGGGGTTGTCGAAGCCGCCGGTGACCGGGACCAGCGGCACGTGGACGTTCACCGTCCCCACGCGCACCACCATCCGCGACAACCGGTCCGCCCCCTGCGCACCGACCGGCACGAACCCGGCCCCCCGGATCTCGATGTCGTCCCCGGTCCGGATCGGCGCGTCCAGATC
This sequence comes from Streptomyces sp. NPDC086080, assembly GCF_044540255.1. Lineage (NCBI taxonomy): Bacteria > Bacillati > Actinomycetota > Actinomycetes > Kitasatosporales > Streptomycetaceae > Streptomyces > Streptomyces sp. NPDC086080. Next base: position 270,347 of record NZ_JBITRU010000004.1, on the reverse strand, counting down.
GCCCGCCTCCCGTGCCCGCACCACCGAGAGAATCACCGGACGCCCGCCCTCCGCGTACTTCCCCGCGAGATACGTCCCCGCCGACACCAGCACCACCACCGCCAGTCCCCACGGCAGATCCGGCAACTGCTCGGGCCGCCGGGCCAGCCGCACCGCGGCGAAGGCCAGGGCGACCCCGCTGATCACGACGTACTGGATGTCGGCGAAGCTCCCCCGCCCCGCGTCGTCGGTCAGCAGGTCCGCCGCCCTGGGCCGGTAGGCGCGTACCTTCTGCAGCCGCTGCCCCTGCACCCGCAGCCCGACCACCCGTCGGACCAGCACAGCGATCCCGCACACCACGGCCAGCACGGTCACGACACCCGCACCGCGGGCGAGTTCGAGCCCGTCGATCAGCGCATCGCGCTCCCGGTTCCCGGAGGCGGCCGCCAGTTGCCCCACCAGCACGAGCACGGCGAACGCCAGGAACAGCACCCAGCACGCCGCCACCGCACGGGAGGTGGAGAGCCGGTTGTCCTCCCCGATCACCGGCGCCAGCACACCACCGCGCGCCCGGTGGAACCAGGACGCGGCGGTCAGCGCGCCGGCCACCACCAGCGCGGCCAGCAGCCCCGCGGTGCGCGCGGCGGTCCACCCCGCGCCGATCGCCGTGAGCGCCTGTCCGAGGAGCAGCAGGACGACACCCGCCCACACCACGGCGGCGGTCCACCGCCACAGCCCGGTCAGCCAGGCCTCGCCCTCGGCCCGCCCCCGCTCGGCGACGGCCTCCGCGGCCTGTGTCAGCTCCTCGGACACCCACTGCCGGGAGGCGGAGGCGGAGTGCGCCACCGCCGCCGGCACGCCCTGTCCGGCCGCGAACCCGTCCCGCTTCAGCAGGAACGCGGCGACCGCGCGCCGATGCCCCTCACGCGCCCCGTGCGGACAGTCTCCGCAGGTGCAGCCGCCCTCGTGCGCCCCCGCGTCCACCCCGCCCTGCCTCGCCTCGTGCACCGCCACGCCCGAAGCCCGCCTTCCCCGCCATTGATCAAGAACCCACGACAACACGACCACGACAACACGCCACGGCCAGAACCACGGCCAGAACTACGACCACAACCACAACCACGACCACTGCCGACGAACACCGGGCAAGTCCCCCGTGACGAGAGCGAATTGTGCCCTACCGCCACCCCTCCCCGTCCGGCAGGCCCGGTCCGTGAGAGTGAACTTCGAGGCGCCTCGTTGACCACCCGCACTCAGCTCAGGAGATCCGGCTCGCTCCGGGTGATCTCCTGCCACATCGGCTGGTAGTTGATCCACGCCACGAGGTCCCCGCCGAGCTGCTCCCGGGTCGCGACCGCCTGCCGGTGGTCGATGAGGACCGGCCGGCCCGCCGCCCTCGCGGTGAGCTGCACCCGGCAGGACCGTTCCATGCTCACGAACCACCAGGCCGCCGCGTCCACCGAGTCGCCCACGGTGAGCAGTCCGTGGTTGCGCAGTACCAGCGCCTTGTGGGACCCGAGCACCTCCGCGATGCGCCGCCCCTCCCCGGCGTCGACCGTGACGCCGCTGTAGGCGTCGTAGAGGGCGTGGTCCTCGTAGAAGGCGCAGCTCTCCTGGCTGATGGGGTCCAGCAGGTCACCGAGGGCGGCGAGGGCCCGCCCGTGCACGGAGTGGCAGTGGGCGACGGCGACGACATCGGGCCGGGCCGCGTGCACCTGGGCGTGCACGGTGAACGCGGCCTGGTTGACATGGTGGCCGCCCTCGACGACCTGGCCGTCCCGGTTGGCGAGGACCAGGTCGCTCACCGTGACGTGCCGGAAGGGCATGCCGAACGGGTTGACCCAGAAGCAGTCGCTGAATTCCGGGTCGCGTGCGGTGATGTGCCCCGAGACACCGTCCTCGAAGCCGAGCCGCCCGAAGAGCCGCAACGCGCCCGCGAGCCGTCCCTTGCGGTGCCGGCGCTCGTCCTCCATCGACTCGTGCATGGGCGGCATGGCGAAGCGCAGTCGGTCGGTGGGCAGCGGCAGGGGCGGCGTGGGCCCGTGCATAAGTCCTCCCGCAGGGGGTTTGCGTACGAGGCGGAAGTTACCGGTGGGCCGCCCCGTACGACAGCTCTGTTCCGTAACGCCGGATATCCGACACCGGTTGTCCGGTATTCGCGCCACACTCGGCCCATGAGCACAGACACGACCGTGAACTGGGCTGCCTTCACCGCGGCCGAACCCGAGCTGGCGAAGACCGTCGAGGAACGCTTCGCCGCGTACACCCACCACGTCCTCGCGACCGTCCGCAGGGACGGCTCGCCGCGTACCACCGGCCTGGAGGTCCGTTTCCTGAACGGGGAGCTCTGGCTCGGCATGATGCCGGACTCGCTCAAGGCGCTGGACCTGCGTCGCGACCCGCGCTTCGCGCTCCAGGCGAACCCGGGTGAGGGCACCGGCATGGGCGGCGGCGACGTCCGCGTCGGCGGCCGGGCGGTCGAGATCCCCGCGGAGGACACGCGGACGCGGGCCCGGTATGCCGAAGAGGTGGAACCGCCGGAGCCGTTCCACCTCTTCCGCACCGAGCTGACGGAGGTCGTACGGACCAGCGTCGAGGACGAGAAATACCTGGTCGTCCAGGTCTGGAAGCCCGGAGAGCCGGTGCGGACCCTCAAACGGACATGACCGCCCGGACTACTCCTGCACTACTCCCACTCGATGGTCCCCGGCGGCTTGGAGGTGACGTCGAGGACGACGCGGTTGACGTCGCGCACCTCGTTGGTGATGCGGGTGGAGATCTTCGCGAGGACGTCGTACGGCAGCCGCGACCAGTCGGCGGTCATGGCGTCCTCGCTGGAGACCGGGCGCAGCACGATCGGGTGACCGTAGGTGCGGCCGTCGCCCTGGACGCCCACCGAACGCACATCCGCCAGCAGGACGACCGGGCACTGCCAGATGTCCCGGTCGAGGCCGGCCGCGGTGAGCTCCTCACGGGCGATGGCGTCGGCCTCGCGGAGCAGGTCGAGCCGCTCCTTGGTGACCTCGCCGACGATCCGGATGCCGAGGCCGGGGCCGGGGAACGGCTGGCGCTGCACGATCTCCTCCGGCAGGCCGAGTTCCTGGCCGACCATCCGGACCTCGTCCTTGAACAGCTTGCGCAGCGGCTCGATCAGCTTGAACTCGAGGTCCTCGGGGAGGCCGCCGACGTTGTGGTGGGACTTGATGTTGGCGGTGCCGGTGCCGCCGCCGGACTCCACGACGTCCGGGTAGAGCGTGCCCTGGACCAGGAACTCCACGGCCGGGCCCGCGTCCGCGATGATCTCGGCCTGGGCCTGCTCGAAGACCCGGATGAACTCGCGGCCGATGATCTTCCGCTTCTCCTCGGGGTCCGAGACGCCCTTGAGCGCGGTCAGGAACCGCTCCTCGGCCTCCACGACCTTCAACTGCACGCCCGTCGCGGCGACGAAGTCCTTCTCGACCTGCTCGGTCTCGCCCTTGCGCATCAGACCGTGGTCGACGTACACGCAGGTCAGCTGGGAGCCGATGGCCTTCTGGACGAGGGCGGCGGCGACCGCGGAGTCGACTCCGCCGGACAGACCGCAGATGGCGCGCCGGTCGCCGACCATCTCGCGGATCGCGGCGACCTGCTCCTCGATGACACTGCCGGTGGTCCAGTCGGGGCTCAGACCCGCGCCCCGGTACAGGAAGTGTTCCAGCACCTGCTGCCCGTGCGTGGAGTGCATCACCTCGGGGTGGTACTGGACGCCGTAGAGCTTCTTCTCGTCGTTCTCGAAGGCGGCGACCGGGACCACGTCCGTGGAGGCCGTGACGGTGAAGCCCTCGGGTGCGGCGGAGCAGGCGTCGCCGTGCGACATCCAGACGGCCTGCTCGCCCGGGGTGCCCTCGAAGAGGGTGGAGGAGTTCTTGGAGACGTGCAGATCCGTACGGCCGTACTCACGGGAGCCGGTGTTGTCCACCTGACCGCCCAGGCTCTGGGCCATGAGCTGGAAGCCGTAGCACATGCCGAAGACGGGGACGCCGGCCTCGAAGATCTCGCGGTCGAGACGGGGGGCGCCCTCCTCGTACACGGACGACGGGCCGCCGGAGAGGATGATCGCCGCCGGGTTCTTGGCGAGCATCTCGGTGACCGGCATGGTGCTCGGCACGATCTCGCTGTAGACCCGCGCCTCGCGGACGCGACGGGCGATGAGCTGGGCGTACTGCGCGCCGAAGTCGACGACCAGAACGGTGTCGGGCGCGTTGGCAGCGGGAGACGCTGATGACACGAGGTGCCTTCCGGCGGTGGGGCGGGAGTCTTGTGCCTCCCGATTCTACCGAGGCGGCGGAGGGACACGTCCCGGGCCGACCGGGGATGGCACCGGACCAGGGGACGCACGGCACCGGACCGGGGGACGCACGACACCGGACGGGGGGACGCACGGCACCGGACCGGATGACACACGGTGGCACGGGACCGGAGAACAGAGCCCGTCACCGCGCCCGCCCCACCCCGCCCCCGTCTCACCATGCGGCCGACCTTGGACAGCCGCGGCCCACCGGGCATACTGGGCCGCATGCTCACGCACCCGACCTTCCTCTTTACCTATGGCACCCGGCCCGCCGGCTGCCATGGTCGTGCTGCTTGAGCAACTGACAAGCGACTTCCCAGGCGCCCCGGGCCGACAAGGTCCGGGGCGCCTGTCGTTTTCTTCCGGACCTGGCCGCTCCGGGGCACCGGCCCCACCCACTCACCGAGGAGCCCCGACATGACCGCCACCACGACCGAGCCGGCCGAGAAGACCGGCGCCCGCACCACCGAGGCCGCCGAACTGATCACCGGCGCCCGTGAGCGGATCGACGCGCTCGACGACCGGATCATCGGACTGGTGCAGGAACGGATGGCCGTGTCGGCCGTCATCCAGAAGGAACGGATCGCCTCCGGCGGCCGGCGCGTGAACCTCTCCCGTGAGATGGAGATCCTCGCCACCTACCGGGACGCCCTGGGCAAGCCCGGCACCACGCTGGCGATGACCCTGCTGGAGCTGTGCCGGGGCAGGATCTGAAGCGGCGTCCCCCGGTACGGACGTACGCACCGCCTCTCACCCGTCCGGCGCGTGACCGGTGCCCCGGCGGTCTCGTTGGCACCGGTGTCCGCGTCAGCCAGGGGCGGGCCCGAGAGAGAACCACGCGTGGCTCACCGGAGCGATGAGGCGTACGGATCACGTCGTACGTCGTGGGACCTCGCTCCGGACGGGTGACCGGGCGGCCGGGGACAGCGGCCCGGTCACAGCGGAACGGCCGGCTCCGGGGACGCCCGGAGCCGGCCGACACGCGTCACGGGCCGCGGTCCCCGACCCGACCTCCCCGGCATGCGGGCACGTGACCCAGCTCACATAAGAATTGTGTGAGGTCCGGGGCAACCCTTCGCCGGCCTCGTTGATCAAACCACCGAAACCAAGGGCCACAGCCGCGCCCCACACGCGGAGGCCTCCCGCACTCGTGCCTGCCGCGGTCACGCGGCACACCGGACATCCCGAGGTCTTCATGAAGCTTCGCCGCGCCATGGCCGTAGCGGCCGCGACGGCCGTGATAGCCCCGGTCGCCCTGCTCGCGGCCCCCGCCGCGTACGCGACCGACCCCACGCCGAGCGCGACCGCGACCGAGTCCACGGCCGGTGACGACACGACCGACGCGTCCCCGTCCGCTCCGGCCGAGACGACGGACTCGACGGAGTCGACGGAGTCGACGGAGTCCTCGGACAAGACCGAGCTCGACGCGTCCGAGAACGAGTCGTCCGCGTCCACCTCCACCTCGCCGTCCGCGTCCGCCTCGGCGTCGACGACCGCCCCCGCGCCGAGCGCCGGCGAGAGCACCCCGGCCGAGGACGAGGACGAGGACCCCGAGCTCTGCCTCGACGAGGACGGCGGGGAAGCGGCCGAGCTCAGCACCGACCTGCGCAGCGGTCTGGCGGGGCTGCCCGACACGATCGTGGCCGGCAGCGGCTGGACGGCGTTCTCGTTCAACGTGACCAACCGCGGCGACGAGAAGATCAAGAACATCAAGCCGCTGATCGGCGTCGCCGCCGTCGGCTGGAACGACATGAAGGACTACTCCGGCAAGATCACCGTCCAGGTGTTCGACAAGGCCACCGGGAAGTGGAACACGCTCGCGGACGCCGCGGGTGAGGGCGCCACGTTCGCCGCGTTCTCGCTCGGTGCCGGCCAGTCGGTCTCGTACCAGCTGCGCCTCAGTGTCAGCGGCAAGGTGCCCGACGCGCTCGGCCTGACCGGCGGTCTCGCCGCGTACGCGGACGACGAGGGCTGCTGGGTCGCCGACGACCCCAACGGCTGGGCGTACTTCTTCGACATCCTGGCCGCCGGCTCCGACGCCGGTGAGCCGAACGACGCCAAGCCGCAGACCGGTGGCACGACCGAGCTCGACAAGGTCAGCGACGTGAAGGTCACCGGCAGCCTCGCCGAGACCGGCTCCAGCTCCGCTCTGCCGATGATCGGTCTGGTCGGCGGCGCCGCCGTCGTGGCCGGTGCCGGCGCGGTGTTCGTGGTGCGGCGGCGCAAGGCCGGCACGGAGGCGTAACCCCACTGAGGCGTAACCCCTCGGTGCCGCGCCGACCCGCGCGGCACCACCCAGGACAAGGGAAAAGGACCTGAGCTCGGAGGGGGGCCCAGGTCCTTTTTCCTTCTCTCTCCTCGCGGCGCCGTGCCCGCTACTTCGTCTACTTCTTCGGCGGCACCGCCGGAATCCCCAGGAAGGGCAGCTTCAGCGCGCCGAACGCGTCCGCCGGGACCGCCGGGGCCTTCGGCTCGACCGGCGTGAGCCGCCGGTACGGTTCGCCCTGCACCGGCCGCGTGTCGGCCTCCCCCTTGTTCGGCCAGTACGACATCGCGCGCTCGGCCTGGGCCGTGATGGTCAGGGAGGGGTTGACGCCCAGGTTCGCCGAGACCGCCGCCCCGTCCACCACCGAGATGCCGGGGTGGCCGTAGAGGCGGTGGTACGGGTCGATCACACCGGTGTCGCGGGAGCCGCCGATCGGACAGCCGCCCAGGAAGTGCGCGGTCAGCGGCATGCCCGTCAGCTCGCCGACGTTCGAGCCGGCGAAGCCGTTGATCTCGGCCGCCAGCGCCGAGGCGCCTTCGGTGGCCGCCTTGATCTGCTTGGGGTTGGGTGCGCCATGGCCCTGCCGGGCGGTGAGCAGCCCGCGGCCGGCGCCGGACTGCTTGATGGACGTCGTCAGGGAGTTGTCCAGGGACTGCATCACCAGCCCGATGATGGTCCGCTCCGACCAGCGCCGGTTGGACAGCGAACGCACCAGCATCACGGGGTGTCTCGCCGCGTTGCCCAGCCAGCCCAGCACCCGGGCGGCGCCCGAGCCGCCGCCCGCGTACGGCACCTGGAGGATGGACAGCCCGCCCATCGAGTTGGAGCCCTTGCCGTAACGGACCGGCTCGATGTGGGTGTTCTCGTCGGGGTGGATCGAGGAGGTGATGGCCACACCGCGGGTGAAGTCGGCCCTCACCTCACCGGTTGCCTTGCGGTAGCGGCGGTTGTCGGTCTGCGCGCCGACGAGCGCCTCGGAGTTGGTACGGGTCAGCTCGCCCAGCCGGTCCGAGAGGTGCGGCAGCTGCCCTCCGTCCCGCATCCGGTGCAGCAGCGTCTGGGTGCCATAGGTGCCGGCGGCGAGGACCACCCGCCGGGCGCGGTAGGTACGGCCCTTGCCCTTGCGGCGGTTGTCGGTCGGGAGCGTGGCGACCGCGTATCCGCCCTGCGCGTCCTCCGTCACCGACACCACCGTGGTCATGGGGTGCACCACGGCGCCCGTCTTCTCGGCGAGGTGGAGGTAGTTCTCGTTGAGGGTGTTCTTCGCGCCGTGCCGGCATCCGGTCATGCACTCGCCGCACTCGGTGCAGGCCCGGCGTGAGGGTCCCGCCCCGCCGAAGTACGGGTCGGGCACTTCCTGCCCCGGCGTCGCCTTCGCCGTGCCGTCGGCGTCCTCGCCGTCGCCGAAGAAGACACCGACGGGGGCCATGTGGAAGGAGTCGCCCACGCCCATCCGCTCGGCCGCCGCCTTGAGATGCACGTCCGACGGGGTCATCGTCGGGTTGAGCCGCACGCCGAGCATGCGCCGCGCCTGGTCGTAGTACGGCTTCAGCTCGTCCTGCCAGTCGGTGATGTGCCCCCACTGCGGATCGTCGAAGAACGGCTTGGGCGGTACGTAGAGGGTGTTGGCGTAGTTGAGGGAGCCGCCGCCGACGCCCGCGCCGGCCAGGACCATGACGTTGCCGAGCAGATGGATGCGCTGGATGCCGTACATGCCGAGCTTCGGGGCCCAGAGGTAGTTCTTCAGGTCCCAGGAGTTCTTCGGCAGGGTCTCGCGGGTGAAGCGCCGGCCGGCCTCCAGGACGCCGACGGCGTATCCCTTCTCCGTCAGGCGGAGGGCGGACACGGAGCCGCCGAAGCCGGAGCCGACGACGATGACGTCGTAGTCGTAAGCGTCTTCAGGCACGGAGGGCTCCCCTTTGAGTTCGCGTGCGGGTCGTGTGTGGCCGGTCGCGCGGTTCCTCGCGCACCTTGAGGCAGCTCACCTGAACCGGAAGGCCTTCATCAGACGCAGACTGCGGCTCATGAAGGCCGCGTACGTCTCGTCGTCCATGCCCAGTGAGGGCGCCATCGGCAGCAGCCGCTGGTGGGCCACGGTCTGTGCCTCGGTGTACTTGAGGATCCCCTCGGAGCCGTGCCGGCGGCCGAGACCGGAGTCCTTCATGCCGCCCATGGGCGACTGGACACTGCCGTACGCGGGCGCGTACCCCTCGTTGATGTTGACGGTGCCGGTGCGCAGCCGGGCGGCGATCTCGCGGCCGCGCCGGGCGTTCCTGGTCCAGACGGAGGAGTTCAGGCCGTACGGGGTGGAGTTGGCGGCGTCGACCGCCTCGTCGTCGGAGGAGAAGCGGTAGACGGAGACGACCGGGCCGAAGGTCTCCTCCGAGCAGACGCTCATGGGGTTCTCCACCCCGTCGAGGATGGTCGGCTCGTAGAAGTAGGGGCCGATGTCCGGGCGGGCCGTGCCGCCCGCGAGCACCTTGGCGCCCTTGGCGACCGCGTCGTCCACGTGCCGGGTGACGGCGTCCAGCTGGCGCTGCCCGACCAGTGAGCCCATGCCGGCGCCGTAGGCGAGGGAGGTGCCGAGGCGGATGGCCTTGGTGCGGGCGGCGAAGCGCTCCAGGAAGGCGTCGGCGACCGACTCGTGGACGTACAGACGCTCGATCGAGATGCACAGCTGGCCGGCGCTGGAGAAGCAGGCGCGGACGGCGCCGGCCGCGGCCTTGTCGAGGTCGGCGTCCTCCAGGACCAGCATGGCGTTCTTGCCGCCGAGTTCGAGGGAGACGCCGACCAGGCGGGCGGCGGCGCCCTGGGCGACCTCGCGGCCGGTACGGGTGGAGCCGGTGAAGGAGACGTAGTCGGCGTGGCGGACGACCTCGGGGCCGACAACCGGGCCCTCACCGAGGACGACCTGGAAGACGTCGGCGGGCAGTCCGGCCTCGATCAGCAGGTCACGGGCCCACAGCGCGGTGAGGCAGGTCTCCGTGTCGGGCTTCATCACGACCGCGTTGCCCGCGGCGAACGCCGGGAGCGCGTCGCCGACGGAGAGTTCGAGCGGGTAGTTCCAGGGGGCGATCTGGCCCACGACACCACGCGGGTGACGCAGCTCGGTGACCTTCGTCAGGGTCGGCATGGCGCCCGCGTGCCGCTTGGGCCGCAGATAGGCGGCGGCCCGGCGGCCGTAGTGGCGGGCGGCGACGGCGACCGCCTGCACCTCCTCGTGGGCGTGCAGCCGTGCCTTTCCGGTCTCCAGCTGGATCAGGTCGAGCACCTCGGCCTGGCGCTCCAGCACCAGGTCGTGGAAGCGGAGCAGGACGGCGGCGCGCTGCCGTACCGGTATCTGCGCCCAGACGACCTGGGCGGCGCGGGCCGCCTCGAAGGCCCCGGCCACGTCCTCGGGCGTCGACTCGGGCAGCTCGGCCAGCTTCTCCCCGGTGAAGGGGGTGTGGTTGGCGGTCCGGCCGGAGCCGGCCACCCCCTTGGTGAGCCGGGCGACCAGCTCCGGCGTGACCACGTCGGCGGCGGTGCGAGCGCCCTCCGGGGCGGGGGCGAGGGGATTGGTGCCGGTGGTTTCCCGGGTCTGCGCGTCCGTCATGAGCCGCAGGGTATGCCGGAGCGCACCCTTTGTGTACCCGTCGGTAACAGATTCCCGCACGACCTGCACACCGCCAGTGAACGCTGGCAACAAACGCACTGATCAGGGCGTTGCCGATCGGACCGGAACTGGTCGACTACGTTTCGGTCTCGGGCCGGTCCGGCCGCCCTGCCTCTTCAGAGCTTGTGGATGTCCCAGGACTTCATGGCCGTGCGGGCGATCTCCCGGCCCTCCTCCGTGAAGTGGCCCTTGCCCGGATAGACGACCCAGAGCCGGTACATGTCGCCGGCCTTGTTCCGGTAGTACATGACCTGCGCCTCCCGCACGACGGGTTGGGTGGCGGTGTCCGTGTAGACGATGGTGTTCGTGGCCGCGTCACGGTCCTTGTACGTGGTCTCGCGCGGCTGCCCCTCGGGCGCCGGTTCACTGGCGATGTTCCACCCGTACTCGCCGTCCTTCAGCAGGTTCCAGTGTGCGAAGGCCTCCTCCGACGCCGATGCCGGCAGCTCGTCGTTCTTGTCGTCGGCCTTGAGGTCGCGGTCGGTCTCGATCCGCACCATTCCGCTCGGGTCGGTGAAGGAGACGACCGTCCCGTCCCCGTCCTCGGCGGGCTCGTCCTTCACAAAACCCTCGGGGACCGCGAGGGTGACACCCACCCTGTCCCCGAGGTCGTGCTGCTTCCAGCCGTCCGGGAGGGGACCCGCAAAGGGGTCGGCGACCACGAGATACGCCGCCACCGCCGCGGCGACCACCGCCGCGCCCAGACCGGTCAGCGTCCTGCGGCCGATCCGGATGCCCTTGCCGCCGCGGCCGGGCCCGGGAAGCGGGGCGATCTGCGTGGGCTGCGGGGCGGGCGGGTTCGCGGCGTCTTCGAGTACGGCGCGGACCTGGGCGGCGTTCGGCCGGCGCGCCGGGTCCTTCTGCAGCAGGGCGGTGATGATCCCGGCCAGCGGTCCCTGCGCGGAGGCGGGTGGCGCCGGGGTCGCGTTGAGCACGGACTGGAGGGTGGCGGGGGTGTTGCTGCGGCGGAACGGAGAGACCCCCTCCGTCGCCGCGTACAGCACCACACCGAGCGACCACAGGTCGGAGGCGGGGCCGGGGCGCTGGCCCAGCACCCGTTCCGGCGCGATGTACTCCGGCGAACCGACGAAGCCGCCGGTGTCGGTCAGATTGGTCTCGCCCTCGATCCGGGCGATGCCGAAGTCGGTGAGCACGACCCGGTCGTGTCGGCCGAGCAGTACGTTGTCCGGCTTCACGTCCCGGTGCAGGATGCCCGCCGCGTGGGCGGCCTCCAGCGCGCCGAGCACCTCCAGGCCGACCCTGGCGGCCTCGCGCGCGGAGAGGGTGCCCTCCTCCTGGAGCACGGCGCCGAGCGAACGGCCCTGGACCAGCTCCATCACGATCCACGGCCGGCCGTCGACCACCGCGACATCGTGGACGTTGACCACCGCGGGGTGGTCGAGCCGCGCGGCGGCGCGGGCCTCCCTGCGCATCCGCTCGAAGGCGTTGGAACGTTCGCGTTCGGGAAGGTGGTCCGGGACGCGCGGTTCCTTGACGGCGACCTCACGGTCCACCGTCTCGTCCTTGGCCCGCCACACCGTGCCCATGCCGCCGTGCCCCAGCTTGGCGAGCAGCCGGTAGCGTCCGGCGATCAGCCGCCCGGTACCGGGGTCGGGCGCGCCCGCCGACCGGGGCGTCCGGTCCTGCCCGGCACCCTGCGGGTGCGCCTGCTGAGTCGCGTGCGCCTGCTGCGGGACCACCTGGGTCGATGCCGCGTACGGGTTGTCGGGGTGCGGCACCGCCGTGGGCGGGTTCGGCGGTTGCAGATCAAAACTGGTGGGCTCGTCGGCCCCTCTGCGGGCTCCCCCGTTGTTGCTCATGGTTCATCCATATCGCGCGAGACCGTCCCGTATCCACTGCGAACGCCCACCGGTCACAGACCCGTGACCCGCACCGGAACTTATCTCCCTTTTATCGCCCTTTGCGAACGGCCTGTGGTGAGGAACCCGACACCGAGGGGCCGGCCGTCGTCGGGGTCGCTGTCACCGGGCCGGCCGTCGTGGGGTCGGCCTCGGGGCCGGTCTGCGACGGCAGCGTCCGCTGCGGGCTGGTGGTCGTGGGGACGGACGCGGGCGGGCGTGGCCCGGGGGCCGGGTCGCCCGGGGGTGTCTCCGGCGCCGTGCTGCTCGGCGTACCGCCCCCGTCGCCGTCCCGGTCCTGCAGGAGCAGTGCCGCCGCGGACAGGCCCGCTCCCGCCATCGCGGCGACCGCCAGCGCGGCCAGGATCACCCCCCTCGTGGGCTGCCGCAGTACGGGAGGCTCCCCGAAGGCGCCACCCGGCCCCGAGGTACCCGACCGCGACGTACCCGGCCTCGATACGCCCGACCGGGATGCGCCCGGCCGTGAACCGCCCGGTCCGACGGCGTCCGGCGTCGCACCGGCCGTCGCCGCCCGCCAGGCCGCGTACCGCCGACGGGCCGGCTCCCGGTCCGGCGGCAGCAGTTCCGGGGAAGCCGACTCCGGCGTGCGACCCGTGGCGAGGAACGCCCTCAGCATCCGCTCGGCCCGGTCCGCGTCCAGCCGGCGGTTCGGATCGCGTTCCAGCAGACCGCGCACCACCGGCAGGATCGGTCGGGCCTCGGCGGGCGGACGGATCTCGTCGACCACGACCGCGTGCAGAACCCCGCTCAGGGAGTCGCGCCGGAACGGCGACTCGCCGCTGAGCGCCGTGCACAACAGCGCGCCCAGCGACCACAGGTCGGACTCGGGACCGGTCCGCGCGCCGGACATCCGTTCGGGCGCCGTGTACTCGGGAGAGCCGACGAACGAGCCGGCCTCGGTGAGCGTGGTGGAGCCCGACACCTGGGCGATGCCGAAGTCGGTGAGCAGCACCCGGTCGGTGTGGTCCTCCAGCAGGACGTTGGCGGGCTTGAGGTCACGGTGCAGCACACCGGAGGTGTGGGCGGCGCGCAGCGCGCCGAGCAGGTCGACGCCGATCCGCGCGGCCTCCGCGGCGCCGACCGGGCCCTGCTCGGCGATGCGCTCGGCGAGGGACGGCCCCTCGATCAGTTCCAGGACGATGTACGGGCGTTCGTCGTCCTCGACGACATCGTGGACGACGATGATGTTCGGGTGGCTCAACTGGGCGAGGGCACGCGCCTCGCGCAGGGTGCGGTCCCGTTGCCGTCGGGCCTCGGTCGCGGAGAGCGTCTCGTCGAAGGGGAGTTCCTTGACGGCGACGCTCCGCCCGAGCAGTTGGTCGGTGGCCCGCCAGACCACGCCCATGCCGCCGCGCCCGATCCTCGCCTCCAGCCGGTAACGGCCCGCGATGACACGGGCATTGTGCCGTGCGGTCCCGTTGCCCGGTTCCCCCTCGGTCACCATGCGCCCATCATGCCCCACCGGATGTGTCCGCTCCGGTACGGCGATTCGGCCAAGCGGCGCGCCCGCGCCCTGCCACGGGCGTCAGGGCTCGCGCCACCCCCGCAGGATCGTCCGGAACTGCTCGCCGGTCGTGTCCCAGTCGGCGGCCGGAGCGGCCATGTAGATCGCGTACTCGACGCCGTCGCGCGAGATGTACATCTGGTCGATCGCCCGGTACGGCCCCGGGAACTCCGTGTCCTTGGCCAGCGCCGTCCAGCTGTACTCCAGCCGTGCGCTGTCGCGGTCACGGTAGGTCAGGCGGCGCAGGCCCAGCGGCTCGTAGTCGACCAGGCGCGCGCCGACCTGCTGGTCGATGTCGCGCAGATGCTCGTAGGGGTCGTCGAAGTCGGGGGAGTCGTCCATGGCGATACGGAGCAGGTGCTTGCCGCCGTCGGGCGTGTAGTCGACCTGCCGGGTCTCCTCGTCGAAGACCACCCGCTCCCAGTCCTCGCCGGGCAGGACGACGGTGAACCCGAGCGGGTCGGTACGGCGCACCCACCCCTCGGGGAGGCCTCCCGCCGCGTCGGTCTCACCCGTCTTCGTGCCACTGGGCTCGGGCGTGGGCTCGGACGTGGGTCCGGACGTGCGCCCGGACGTGGTCCCGGACCTGGGCCCGGGGGACTCGCCGGGGCCCGCCGTGGAACCGCTGCCCCGGTCCCACTGTTTGAGCACCACCGCGGTTCCCCCGCCGATGATGACGGCCAGGGCGACGACCAGGGCGATCATCCGTCCGCGCATCCTCCGGCGCGGCGCGGCGGGCGGCCCGTACGGCTGCTGGAGGGCCGTGGAACCGCTGCCGGGCACCGGGTACGGCGGTGCCGCGCCGACGGCGGTCTCCGGGCCGCGCTGCTGCGGCAGCACAGGCGGCGCGGGGGCGTCGACGGCGCGGGTCGGCACGTACTCCTGCGCCGCGCGCGGCCGGCGTCCCTCCGCGGCCTCGGCGAGCAGCTGCTCGGTCTGGGAGACGTCGGGCCGGGTGGCCGGATCCTTGCGCAGCAGCGCGCTGATGACGGGCGCGAGCGGACCGGCGTGCCGCGGCTCGTCGGCCTCCTCCTCGACGACGGCCTGCATGGTGGTCAGCGGCGAGGTGCGGCGGAACGGCGACAGGCCCTCCACCGCCGTGTACAGCGTCGCGCCGAGCGCCCACAGGTCGGAGGAGGGGCCGGGGTCGTGGCCGCGAACTCGCTCGGGGGCCAGGTAGTCGACCGAGCCGACGACCTCTCCGGTGCGGGTGATGGCCGTGTCGCCGTCTATCTGCGCGATGCCGAAGTCGGTGAGCAGCACCCGGCCGTCCTTGCCGAGCAGAACGTTGCCGGGCTTGACGTCACGGTGCAGGACGCCGGCGGTGTGCGCGGCGCGCAGGGCGCGCAGCACCCACAGGCCGATCCGGGCGGCCTCGCGGGGCTCGACGCGTTCCTGATCCTTCAGCGTGTCGGCGAGGGAGTGCCCCTCGACCAGTTCCATCACGATCCACGGCCGGCCGTCGTGCTCCAGCACGTCGTGCACCGTGACGACGGCGGAGTGGTTGATCCGCGCGGCGGCCCGCGCCTCCGCGCGGGTGCGTGCCAGCAGCGTGATCCGTTCGCTGTCGGAGACGTAGAGCGCCGCGGTCAGTTCCTTGATGGCGACGGTACGGTGCAGCACCTCATCGTGCGCACGCCACACCCGGCCCATGCCACCGCTTCCGATGGATTCACCGAGCCGGTAGCGGCCCGCGACGAGCGAGCCCTGCATCTGATTCACGTTGCCCCGCAATGGTCTTGACAGGGCCAGGGTAAGTACTTGGCGACCATCCTGGGAACCGAGGGCACGCCATGGAGACCGCACTGTGATGGTTGTCGCTGTATCCGGCGGGAGGCAACCAAAAGGCGTGTTTCCGCGTACGGTCCGGGGTTCAGCCGGTGAACTGATAGGTCGCGGACGCCTGCTCGTACAGCCGGGTCACCTCGTCCCGCTCGGCCTCCGGTCCGCGCACCTGAACCACGTGGTAGCGGCCGTCGATCAGCGCCGCGAGGTTGCGGACGTACAGCTCGCCGCCGTCACCGGTCCAGGTGAACTGGCCCTCGGCCATGGTCCGTCCGCCCACCTCGATGGTCTTCAGGCCCGTGGAGGTGGCCCAGCTGGAGTCGCGGTAGGGCTGGAGCTCGCGCTCGTCGTCCCGCTGGTAGGCCATCGGGTCGCTGCCGTACTGCTCCGCACTGTCCCGGCCGGGGACGACGATGAGCTCGAAGTCGCCGCGGGAGTAGACGACCTGACCGCTGCCGTTCTTCGCGGTGCGCTGCCAGTTCTCGGCGACGGCGACCCGGAACCCCTCCGGGTCCTCGCGCAGGGTGAAGCCGTCGGCGACCTCGGGCCCTGTGGTCTGGGTCTCGTTGTCGGCGGCCGACTCCTCGGGGCTGTTCCCTGGGGTGTTCTCGGGGCCGTTCCCGGGCTCCGGCGAGTTCTGCCCGGCGTCGGGGGGGCTCGGCGCGGCGCTGACCTCACCGGCGGCGCCGGTAGGGTCGGTCGACGCCCCCGTGTTCTCCTCGCCCGCCCTGGGCATGAACAGCACGGCGTACGCGACCGCCGCCGCCATGGCGAGCAGCACCAGCAGCAGCAGGGAGCGGCCGAGCCGGCGCGGCGAACCGGTCTCCCGTTTCGTCCGCTTGTGCCGTCCGTGGTGTGCGGGGAGCCCGGCGCGCCGCCTGCGCACCAACTCACCCCGGCGCCGTATGACCGGCAGTCTGCTGGTGTCGGCGGGCGGTGCCGCTATGACGTGCACACCGGCCTCGGGCTCGGGCGCCGAGCGCACCAGCGATCGCAGCCAGCCGCGCAGTTCCTCGAAGTCCAGGCGTTCGGTGGGGTCCTGACGCAGCAGCGACTCCACGACCGGCCGGAGCGGCCCGCATTCCTCGGCGAAGGCGGGCGGCTCGGCACACACCATCTGCACCAGTTCGGCTGTCGACTCCTCCGGATAGGGGGCGTGTCCCTGGACGGCCCGGAACAGCAGGGAGCCCAGCGCCCAGAGGTCGGTGGCGGGGCCGATGGGCGCGGCCAGCTGCCAGTTCTCGTGCACCGGGCCGGCCTGCTCCGGCGCCCACCGCTCGGTCACGGGGCCGACGACGGCCATCCGGGCCTGCCTCGCCCGCTCGGCGGCCAGCGCGGTGGTCGGGCCCCGGCGGGCGGGGGTGTGCGCCACCAGGTCGTCCCAGCGGGCGGCAGGGGTGGCAGCGCCGGGGGCACCGACCGCTTCGAGGGCGGCGGGGCCCGTCGGACTGTCCGGGGGTCCCCCGAGGGCTCCCGGGCCTCCGGGGCCGGTACGGGGCGTGGCTCCTGGGCCTCCGGGGCCGGTGCGGGGCGTGGCTCCGGGGCGGCCGGTGGCACCCACGCCGTAGGGGTCGGCTATCTGCCCCGGCGGGACCGCGCCGGCCGGCGGTCCTTCGCCCTCGGGGGCGGGACGGGCGCCGGGCAGGGCCGTACGGCCGCTCTGCCGGTCCTCCTGCACGCGGGCGGCGGCACGGGCGCCGGCCCGGTACGCGGCGATGGCCCCCGCACGGGCCGCCCGCACGTCTCCGGCACTGTCGAGTGCCCTGGGTGCCGCGGCGGGAGTGAGCCCGCCCGGCAGGTCGGCGCCACCGCCCGGCAGCCGGCCGGCCCGTGCCTCGATGGCGGCGCGGCGCGCGGCATCGGGGTCGGGGTCCGGGTCACGGGCGAACCCGGGCGGCCAGGACGGGCCGGGCCCGGCCTCCGGCGTCCCGCTCCGCGCCGCCGCCGGTCCCAGGGCCTCCAGCGCCCCCGGCCGCTCCTCCACCGGTTCCGGTTCCGGGTCCGGAGCCGGCACCGGGTCGTAGCCGCACAGGGCTTCCTCCGCGGCTCCGACGGCGAGCCCGGTCAGCATGACCCGGCCGTCGTCGCAGACGAGTACCGTCCGCGCGGTGATGTTGCGGTGCACCCAGCCGTGGGAGTGCAGCACCCGCAGGGCCGTGAGGACGTCGGAGGCGACCTCCGCCGCCCGGTACGGGGACAGCGGTTTCTCGGCGAGCAGGGCGGCCAGCGGCCGGGCGGCCACGAGTTCACTGACGATCCACAGCGAACCGCCCTCCGCGAACACGTCGAAGACCTGGTCCAGGCGCGGGTGGTCGGGGATGGCGGCCGCCGCCTGCGCGGCCTCGACCGCACGCCGCACGACCGGATCGGCGGGCCGGCGCACACCGCCGCGCGCGGCTCCCGGACCGGGGCCGCCACGCCGGGCGAACCCGTCACGGGCGGTGAAGCCGTCGGGCAGCCCCTCGGCGTCGAGCACCTCGGCCTCGACGACCTCGGGCAACGGCACCTGCCTGACCAGGACTTCCTGCCCGCTGTACGTGTCGAAGGCGCGGGTTTCGGTCAGTTCGTACTCGTCGGAGGGGGGCAGCGGCAGGCGGTAGCGGTCGGCGAGAACCCGTCCCGCATAGTCGTCCACGTTGCCTCCCCCGGCACTACGGTCGGTCGGTTCCGTTCGCCCAGCGGCCCGTTGTCGCTGCGTACGGTCCGCAAGCATTCACGATACGTGCCGGAGGCAACCCGCAGAGAGGGGATGCCACATCTGGCTCCCCTTTCCGGAAACCGCTCACCCTCAGTCCTTGGGCCGGAACGTCTCGGTCAGCGTCCGCCAGGTGTTCTTGCGCTGATCGCTGTTCCACCGGTCGGCCTCGGCCGTGTACATCAGCCCGTACCCGAGCCGGTCACCGACGACGGTCCCCCGGTCGACGGACCGGTACGTGGTCCCGTTCTCCACATAGGTGAACTCCCAGTCGGCCGTCTTCCAGCCCCGGTACTCCACCGCCTCGATACGAATCCGCTGGTACTGAGCGCGCACCATGGCGCGCTCCTGGTTCGTCCAGTCCGCGACCGGGTCGTCCTTCGGTGTGGTCGTCCAGCCGATGAGCAGCTTCTGCCCGTCGGGGCCGGCGAAGCGGTCACCGGCGGCACCCGACGTCTGGAACGTCCACCCCTCGGGCAGTCCGATCGAGTACCCCTGGCTCCCCTGGTACGTCTTCGTCGCGGACGTACCGCCGTCGTCCCCGGCCGAGCCGTCCGCCTCGCCGGCGCCGGTGTCCGGGTCGCTCGTCCCCGAGCCCGAGCCCGACCCGGCCGATCCGGTCGCCTTGCCGTCGGGGTGCGTGCCGTCGGTCCGGGTGCCGCCGGACTCGTCGTTCTTGGTGTCGGCGCTCGGGTTCCCGCTGGCGGCGGTCCGATCGCCGGCGCCGCCCTTCGCCCCCGTGCCGCCCTCGTCGTCGCCACTGAGCACGATGGCCAGCACGATGCCGAGCACGGACAGGACGGCGACCAGCGCGATGGCGACCAGCGTCCGCCGCGGCACCACGTCGGTGAGCGACGCCCGTGGCACGGGCCGGGCCGGCAGGTCCGGCGGCGTCATCACCGGCCACCCCGAACTGCGGCCGCCGGCGGCCGGCTTCTGCGGCCCGCCACCTCGCCCACCCGACCCGGATGCCGGGCCCGGGGCCGTGGCGGACGCGGAGGGGGCGCGCGAGGCGGACGTGGAGGGGAGGGCCCCGGTGCCGGCCGCTGCCCCGGACGGCCCGCTCGCCCTCTCCGGAGTCGTCGCGGCGGTCGTGCCGGACGCCGAAGGGGTCGTGCCGGTGCCGGACTTGAACCGGTTCGCCGCGGCGGTGCCCGCCGGGCCGGCCGCCACCGCCTTGCGCACGGAACGCAGCGCGCCCCGCAGCTTCTCCCCCGCCTCCTCGCCCCGCTTGCTCCTGACGTCCCGTTCGCCGGGCTGCTCGGGCAGCGGCACGACCTTCGTGGCGTCCGCCGGCTCCTGGTCGGCCCGGCTGGGCGCGGGCGCGTTGATGACCGCGTTCAACAGGGCCCGGGCGCCGCTGTCGTCGAGCCGCTGGGCGGGGTCCTTGGTGAGCAGCCCGTAGATGACGTCCCGGAGCGGTCCGGCGTTCGTGGGCTCCTCCAGCGGTTCGGTCATCACCGCCGTGAGCGTCGCGATCGCGGAGCCCTTGTCGTACGGGGGTGTCCCCTCCACCGCCGCGTAGAGCAGCCCGCCGAGCGACCAGAGGTCCGCCGCCGGCCCGGGCTTGTGGCCGCGCGCCCGCTCCGGGGAGATGTAGGAGGGAGCACCGACCAGCATGCCGGTGGAGGTGATGGAGGGGTCGCCCTCGACCTGGGCGATGCCGAAGTCGGTGAGCACGACCCGGCCGTCCTCGGCGATCAGCACGTTCGACGGCTTCACGTCACGATGCAGGATGCCCTCCCGGTGCGCGGAGCGCAGCACGTCGAGCACGGCGAGCCCGACCTCGGCGGCACGCCGCGGCTCCAGCACGCCGTCCTCCCGGATGGCCTCGGCGAGCGACTTGCCCTCGACGAGTTCCATGACGATCCAGGGCCGGTCGTCCTCCTGCACCACGTCGAAGACGGTCACGGCGCTGTTGTTGCGGATCCGCGCGATCGCCTTGGCCTCGCGCAGCGTCCGCGTGATCAGCCGGCGCTTCTCCTCCTCGTCGATGCTCGACGGGAAGCGAAGTTCCTTGACGGCGACGGTTCTCCCCAGGGTTTCGTCCTGGGCACGCCACACCGTCCCCATGCCGCCGCGGCCGAGCACATCTCCCAGCCGGTACCGCCCGGCGAGGAGACGTGCGCTCTTGTCCTGACGGGATGTCCCCGCCCGCTCCGCCTCCGACATGCGTCCCCTCATGCAACCCGCCCTGACAGAGCCTTCATTGTCCCTCACCCGACAAGTGTCCGACGCCCAGGGTGCCGCTGCCCCCGATCCGGACCCGTCGCGGACGGCCCCGGCGGAGCACATCGTGCGGGGCCGGGGAGCGCGTTCCTCCGCGAAGCTCCCGGATCCAGTCGCCCATTCGAGTGATGCGGGACGCCGCCCGCGGCGTCGCGGGACGGCTATCGCTGCACGATGTCCGGCGCCCCCAGACGCGCCGCGTCCGCCGTCAGGTCGTCGGGCTGCCGCTGCGACTCCCGTTCGGCCTCCACGCGCTTCTCGTAGTGCTCCACCTCGCGCGCGATCTGTGCCGTGTCCCAGCCCAGTACCGGGGCCATCAGTTCGGCGGCCTCCCGCGCGCTGCGCGTGCCCCGGTCGAACGTCTCGATCGAGATGCGGGTGCGCCGGGTCAGCGCGTCGTCCAGATGCCGAGCCCCTTCGTGCGAGGCGGCGTAGGTGATCTCGGCGCGCAGATAGTCGTCCGCCGCCCGCAACGGCTCGCCCAGCGAGGGGTCGGCGGCGATGAGGTCCAGGACCTCCTCCGCCATCGTGCCGTACCGCTGCAGCAGGTGCTCCACCCGTACCGGGTGCAGTCCGGTGCGCGCCGCCGTCCTCGCCCTCGCGTTCCACAGCGCGTGGTAGCCCTCGGCGCCCACCAGCGGTGTGTCCTCGGTGACGCAGGCGGCGACGCGCACGTCGAGTCCGTGCACCGCCGCGTCCACCGCGTCCTTGGCCATCACCCGGTACGTCGTGTACTTGCCGCCCGCCACCACGACCAGTCCGGGTACGGGGTGGGCCACGGTGTGCTCGCGGGACAGCTTGCTGGTGGCGTCGGACTCGCCGGAGAGCAGCGGCCGCAGGCCGGCGTACACGCCCTCGACGTCGTCCCGCGTCAGCGGCACCGCGAGCACCGAGTTCACATGTTCGAGCAAATAGTCGATGTCGGCGCTGGACGCGGCCGGGTGCGCCTTGTCCAGGTCCCAGTCGGTGTCCGTGGTGCCGACTATCCAGTGCCGGCCCCAGGGAATGACGAAGAGGACGGACTTCTCGGTGCGCAGGATGAGTCCGGTCGTGGAGTGGATGCGGTCCTTGGGGACGACCAGGTGGATGCCTTTGGAGGCCCGGACATGGAACTGCCCGCGCTCCCCGACCATCGCCTGTGTGTCGTCGGTCCACACACCGGTGGCGTTGACGACCTGTTTGGCGCGGACCTCGTACTCGCCGCCGCCCTCGACGTCCCGCACCCGGGCGCCGACGACGCGCTCACCCTCGCGCAGGAACCCGGCCACCCGGGCCCGGTTGGCGGTCTTCGCCCCGTACGCCGCGGCCGTGCGGACGAGGTTCGCGACGAACCGGGCGTCGTCCATCTGGGCGTCGTAGTACTGCAGGGCACCGACCAGTGCGTCCTTCTTCAAGCACGGTGCCACGCGCAGCGATTGACGTCGGCTCAGGTGCCGGTGCACGGGCAGGCCCCGCCCATGTCCGCGGGCCATCGCCATGGTGTCGTAGAGCGCGACGCCCGCACCGGCGTACAGCCGCTCCCAGCCCTTGTGCTGCAACGGGTACAGAAACGGCACCGGTCGCACGAGATGCGGGGCGAGCCTTTCCAGCAGCAGGCCGCGCTCCTTCAACGCCTCGCGTACGAGCGCGAAGTCGAGCATCTCCAGATAGCGCAGGCCGCCGTGGATCAGCTTGCTGGACCTGCTGGAGGTGCCCGACGCCCAGTCACGCGCCTCAACCAGTCCGGTGGACAGTCCGCGCGTCGCGGCGTCGAGCGCCGTGCCCGCACCGACCACTCCGCCGCCCACCACCAGCACATCCAGTTCGTGCTCGGCCATGGATGCGAGTGATTCGGCGCGCTGCGCCGGTCCCAGTGTCGCTGTCCTCACCACTGCCTCCCGCTCATCGGTTGCGTCGGCCGCACCCGTCGGGCGAAGACCGGTCCGTCGTCCTCATGCCCAAATTCTGACCGGCATGCCCGACTTCAGCCACACGCGCCCCCAGCCTGTGGACAACGTCCGCGGAACGACTCACCGAAACCGGCCGACCAATCCCACATATCGGTCATATTTACTCCTAGTCTGACATTGCGCTCGCCTGTCCAGTCCACAGCGCTTGCGCACCTGTAGCACTCCGGTTATTGGGAAGGACGGCCCACGCCATGCCCGCAGATCTCGCCGTCATCGGACTCGGCCCGTACGGACTGCCCCTGGCCCAGGCCGCCGTCACCGCAGGCATCTCCACCATCGGTTACCGGACCGGCCCCGAATCCGGCTCCCTCAGCGCCGCCGAACAGCGCCGCATGCTCGCCCTGGGCTTCCGCAGCACCGCCAACCCCGCCGAGCTGGGCCGGGTGCGCACCGCCGTCATCTGCGCGCCGACCCCGCCGGGCACGGACGGCGGGCTGGACCTCGGCCAGGTCGAGACGGCCGCCCGGACCCTCGCCGCGCGGCTGCGCCCGCACACCACGGTGATCCTGGAGTCCCCGGTCCCCCCGGGGACGACGGAGGGGCCCCTGCTGCGCCTGCTCGAGTCGGGTTCGGGCCTGCGCGCGGGACGCGATTTCCACCTCGCCCACTCCCCCAGCCGTGTCGATCCCGGCAACCGCGACTTCACCCCCGCCAACACCCCGAAGGTCATCGGCGGCCTCACCCCCGCGTGCACCGAGTCGGCGGCCGCCTTCTACGGCCGGCTCACCGACAAGGTCGTCCGCGCGCGCGGCCCGCGTGAGGCGGAGACCGTGCAGCTCCTGGAGACCAACTTCCGGCATGTCAACATCGCCCTCGTCAACGAGATGGCCGCCCTCTGCCACGACCTGGGCATCGATCTGTGGGACGTCCTGCGCTGCGCGGAGACCAAGCCCTTCGGCTTTCACGCCTTCCGCCCCGGCCCCGGCGTCGGCGGCCACAGCGTCCCCCAGGACCTGACCGCCCACGCGGGACGCACCCTGCGCATGGCGGAACTCGCCCAGGAGGTCAACAGCCGCATGCCGCGCTACGTCGTGCAGCGCGCCGCCGCGCTCCTCAACGAGCACGGCAAGTCCGCGCGCGGCGCACGGGTGCTGCTCCTCGGCGTCACCTACAAGGCCGACCTCGCCGACCAGCAGGGCAGCCCGGCCCAGGAGATCGCGGTCCGGCTGATGGAACTGGGCGCCTCCGTCAGCTACCACGACCCGCACGTCCCGTCCTGGAACGTCCTCGGCCGGCCCGTTCCCCGCGCGGACTCCCTCTACGAGGCCGCCGCCGACGCCGACCTGACGATCCTGCTCCAGCAGCACCGCACGTACGACCTCCAGGGCCTGTCGGTGAAGGCCCAGCTCCTGCTGGACACCCGCGGGGCCACGCCTACGGGGGCGGCGCACCGGTTGTGAGCGGGGGCGCGCGGCGGCTGCCCGCGCCACAGGGGTTGGTGGTGGGCCGAGTGCCACACGGGTACGGTAGAAAACAGGTGGAGCCCACCGCAGAGGGCACTGCGGCAGGCTCCAGGATGGTTCACGGGTGTCCGCCCCTACTTCTTCTGGGGGCGGCCGCTCACGGCTGGAAAAGGTGGAGCCCACCGCAGGGGCTACTGCGGCAGGCTCCAAGATGGTTCACGGGTGTCCGCCCCTAGTCCTTGTGGGGGCGGCCGCTCACCATCCAAAAATCCGCAAGATCCACCTCCTCCGGCACTTCACCGTCCACAGACGGATCCGATCCCAGCGAGTGGGCCTGCGGTGGCGTCCCATGGGTGCCCCCTTCCACGACACCGCCCAGTTGCCCGGTGGAACGGTCCGTCGGAATCGGGCCGGGCCCCGAAGGGAGGGGTCCGGACCAGGTCCTTGGAAGGGGGCTCCCAGAAGAACTGGGGCGCCGTCGAGGACACTAGCGGCCTCACACGGGTGGACCAGCGCGGATCGGCCCCGAAAGCAACCGCGCGCCCCCCGACTGCCACGGGCGCCCCCGCGCGCCCCCTGACATGCGAAAAGGACCGGCCACCTCACCAGGTGACCGGCCCTCTCGGTGCCGTACGAAAAGCCCGCGCGGCCGCTACCGCCGGTGCTGCGAGTCCGCGACCGTCACCTCGACGCGCTGGAACTCCTTCAGTTCGCTGTAGCCGGTCGTGGCCATCGCGCGGCGCAGGGCGCCGAAGAGGTTCATCGAGCCGTCGGGGGTGTGGGACGGGCCGGTGAGGATCTCCTCCAGGGTGCCGACCGTGCCGAGGTCGACCTTCTGACCGCGCGGCAGTTCCGGGTTGACGGCCTCCATGCCCCAGTGGTTGCCCTTGCCCGGACCGTCCGTCGCGCGGGCCAGCGGGGAGCCCATCATCACGGAGTCCGCGCCGCAGGCGATCGCCTTGGCCAGGTCGCCGGACCAGCCGACCCCGCCGTCCGCGATCACGTGCACGTACCGGCCGCCGGACTCGTCCATGTAGTCGCGGCGGGCCGCGGCCACATCGGCGACCGCGGTGGCCATCGGCACCTGGATGCCCAGGACGTTGCGCGTGGTGTGCGCGGCGCCGCCGCCGAAGCCGACCAGGACGCCCGCCGCGCCGGTGCGCATGAGGTGCAGGGCGGCGGTGTAGGTGGCGCAGCCGCCGACGATCACCGGGACGTCGAGCTCGTAGATGAACTGCTTCAGGTTCAGCGGTTCGTGCGAGCCGGAGACGTGCTCGGCCGACACCGTCGTACCGCGGATGACGAAGATGTCCACGCCGGCGTCGACGACGGCCTTGGAGAACTGGGCGGTGCGCTGCGGGGAGAGCGCGGCGGCGGTGACCACGCCCGCGTCGCGCACCTCCTTGATGCGCTGCCCGATCAGCTCCTCCTGGACGGGAGCCGCGTAGATCTCCTGGAGGCGCCGGGTGGCCGCCTCGGCGGGCAGGCCGACGATCTCGTCCAGCAGCGGCTCGGGGTCCTCGTGGCGCGTCCACAGGCCCTCGAGGTTCAGCACCCCGAGGCCGCCGAGCTCGCCGATGCGGATCGCGGTGGCCGGCGAGACGACCGAGTCCATGGGAGCGGCCAGGAACGGCAGCTCGAAGCGGTAGGCGTCGATCTGCCAGGCGATCGAGACCTCCTTCGGGTCCCGCGTACGGCGGCTGGGGACGACGGCGATGTCGTCGAAGGCGTACGCCCGGCGGCCGCGCTTGCCGCGCCCGATCTCGATCTCAGTCACGTCTGTGGCCTTTCCCTGATGCGTTGCAGCGCCTTCCAGTATCCCCGACGGCAGTGGCGCCCACCGCCCCGGACGTACGGCGAGGGCGGCCCCGGATGGTCCGGATCCGCCCTCGCCGAAGTCCGCCGCTACTGGCGGTTGTAGTTCGGTGCCTCGACCGTCATCTGGATGTCGTGCGGGTGGCTCTCCTTGAGGCCGGCCGACGTGATGCGCACGAAGCGGCCCTTGGACTCCATCTCCCCGATGGTCGCGGCGCCCACGTAGCCCATGGTCTGGCGCAGACCGCCGACGAGCTGGTGCAGCACGTTGGCCAGCGGGCCGCGGTAGGGCACCTGGCCCTCGATGCCCTCGGGCACGAGCTTGTCGTCGGAGGCGACCTCGGCCTGGAAGTAGCGGTCCTTGGAGTACGACCGGCCCTGCCCGCGGGACTGCATGGCGCCCAGCGAGCCCATGCCGCGGTACGACTTGAACTGCTTGCCGTTGATGAACTGCAGCTCGCCGGGGGACTCCTCGCAGCCGGCGAGAAGGCTGCCCAGCATCACGGTGTCCGCGCCGGCGGCGAGCGCCTTGCCGATGTCCCCGGAGTACTGCAGCCCGCCGTCCCCGATCAGCGGAACGCCCGCCGCGCGGGCCGCGAGGGACGCCTCGTAGATGGCCGTGACCTGCGGGACACCGATGCCGGCGACGACCCGGGTGGTACAGATCGAACCGGGGCCGACGCCGACCTTGATGCCGTCGACACCGGCGTCGATGAGGGCCTGGGCACCGTCGCGGGTGGCCACGTTGCCGCCGATCACATCGACGCCGACGCTCGACTTGATCTTCGCCATCCAGCTGAGGGCGTTGCTGTTGTGGCCGTGCGAGGTGTCGACGACCAGGAAGTCCACGCCGGCCTCGGCGAGCGCCTGGGCCCGCTCCAGGGCCTCGGGGCTGGCGCCCACGGCGGCGCCGACGATCAGGCGGCCTTCCTCGTCCTTGGCGGCATGGGGGTACTTCTCCGCCTTCACGAAGTCCTTGACCGTGATCAGGCCCTTGAGCAGACCCGCGCCGTCGACCAGGGGAAGCTTCTCGATCTTGTGGCGGCGCAGCAGCTCCATCGCCTCCACGCCGGAGATACCGACGTGCCCGGTGACCAGCGGCATCGGGGTCATGACCTCGCGCACCTCGCGGGAGCGGTCGGTCTCGAAGGCCATGTCACGGTTGGTGACGATACCGAGCAGCTTCTTGCTGCCGTCGGTGACCGGAACGCCGCTGATGCGGAACTTCGCGCACAGGGCGTCGGCCTCGGCGAGCGTGGCGTTCGGGTGAATGGTGATGGGGTCGGTGACCATGCCGGACTCGGAGCGCTTCACCAGGTCGACCTGGTTGGCCTGGTCCTCGACGGAGAGGTTGCGGTGGAGCACCCCGACGCCGCCCTGACGCGCCATGGCGATCGCCATGCGGGACTCGGTGACCTTGTCCATCGCGGCCGAGAGCAGGGGGATGTTCACCCGGACGTTGCGGGAGATGCGGGACGAGGTGTCGACCGCGTTGGGCAGCACCTCGGATGCGCCCGGCAGCAGCAGCACGTCGTCGTAGGTGAGCCCGAGGGTCGCGAATTTTCCGGGCACTCCGTCGACGTTGGCAGTCATGACACCTTCCCCAAATGGCCTTGATCGGTGCGGATGTCCATGCTAACGGGAAGCGCGGGTGTCTCCTTCCACGGTTTCGCACGGCTCCGGCTTCGTATGTTCGTACGGGAACGGCTGATCGTCCGTTCATACGCCGAAGGGGTGGCGCGAGGGCGGCGGTTACTGCTCCGCCAGGGCGCGCAGTCTGCTCAGCGCGCGGTGCTGTGCCACCCGGACGGCCCCGGGTGACATTCCCAACATCTGCCCGGTCTCCTCCGCCGTGAGCCCCACGGCGATGCGCAGCAGGATCAGCTCGCGCTGGTTCTCGGGCAGGCTGGCCAGCAGTTTCTTGGCCCATTCGGCGTCGCTGCTGAGCAGGGCGCGCTCTTCCGGGCCGAGGGAGTCGTCGGGGCGCTCGGGCATCTCGTCGGAGGGCACGGCGGTCGAGCCGGGGTGCCGCATCGCGGCGCGCTGGAGGTCGGCGACCTTGTGGGAGGCGATGGCGAAGATGAACGCCTCGAAGGGCCGGCCGGTGTCCTTGTAGCGGGGCAGCGCGAGCAGCACCGCGACGCAGACCTCCTGGGCGAGGTCCTCGACGAAGTGCCGGGCGTCGCCGGGCAGCCGGGACAGCCGGGTGCGGCAGTAGCGCAGCGCCAGGGGATGGACATGGGCGAGCAGGTCGTGTGTGGCCTGCTCGTCTCCGTCGACGGCGCGATGGACGAGCGCACCGAACGCCCCTTGGGCAGTGCCCGCCTCGTCGTCGCGCATCGGTCCATGGTGCCTTGCGGACGTCTGGTCCGTCGCACCGTGTCCCTGGTTGTGCACCGAAGCGTTATGAGCAGGTGCGCCGGAACTCATACCCTGCGCCCTCCCCTCCCGCTCGACCGACTCGTCCCCGAGGAACTCCACACCTCAAGGATGCGCCATCCGCGCCGAAACGAGCAGCGGGCATCTTCCGGACACCGTGGAAGCCCGGACGGGCCGGAGTCGCGGTGCGGTTTCCGCGCAGGGGCGACCGGCTCGGGGACGGTCGTCCGGACCGGTCCGGCGGGCTGCTCGCCGAGGCGAAAACGGCGGAGACCCACGGCCCGGCCGAGGAGCAGGCCGCCGCGCCGCTCGGGCTCCGGTCCGGCGCGGAGAGGGCGGAACCGGAACCCGCACCCCGCTCTTCCGCACACCTCTCGCCAACGGAAGGCGGGCCCTCGCCAACGGGAGGCCGACCCCCGACGCCGGGAGGCGGGCCCTCGCCAACGGGAGGCCGACCCTCGACGACACCGCGCGGTGATGCCGTCGCATTCCAGGAGCGCCCCGATGTCCGGGCCACCACGCCGACCGGACGGCCCGGCATCCGCGGCATCACACACCGGCAGCTCCCGGCAGGACGCGTCCACCGACCCGCGAGGGACGCACCCATCCGCGCCCGCGCGCGGGGCGTGGCACCCGCGCAGGCACATCGCCGTCCCCGCGGGGGCACAAGCTCGCACCACCACGCCGCGCCGCATCCGGCCCGACCCTGCCCGGCCCGAAGGTCGGGCCCTAACGCACCAGGCCCCACCGGAACCCGAGCGCCACCGCGTGGGCCCGGTCGGAGGCGCCGAGCTTCTTGAAGAGCCGTCGCGCGTGGGTCTTGACGGTGTCCTCGGAGAGGAACAGCTCCCGGCCGATCTCCGCGTTGGAGCGTCCGTGGCTCATGCCTTCGAGGACCTGGATCTCCCGCGCGGTGAGCGTGGGCGCCGCGCCCATCTCGGCGGAGCGCAGCCGCCGCGGGGCGAGCCGCCAGGTCGGGTCGGCGAGCGCCTGCGTGACCGTGGCCCGCAGCTCCGCGCGCGAAGCGTCCTTGTGCAGGTAGCCACGCGCGCCGGCCGCCACCGCGAGCGCCACACCGTCGAGGTCCTCGGCGACGGTGAGCATGATGATGCGCGCTCCCGGGTCGGCGGACAGCAGCCGGCGGACCGTCTCGACGCCGCCCAGGCCGGGCATGCGTACATCCATCAGAATCAGATCCGAGCGATCGGCACCCCAGCGGCGGAGGACTTCCTCGCCGTTGGCCGCCGTCGTCACGCGCTCGACACCGGGCACGGTCGCGACCGCGCGGCGGAGCGCCTCTCGGGCAAGCGGGGAGTCGTCGCAGACGAGGACGGAAGTCATGGCCGCCCTCCGCAGCTGATGCGCGTCACCTTGAGCCTCCAGGCTGGTACGAAATCGTCACCTGTGCGGTCGACCGTCTCGGACGCCGGCCCGAGCGCTTGTTCCTTCAACCGCCTCGCACTCTCAACGATGGTCACTCGAAAGAGTTACGGGGCCGTCCGCCATCTTCGGCACTCTACGTGAGGAGGCGTTCACGGTGCAGACATGCGCGCGGACCCTCGAACTTTCACTACAACCCATGCCCCATTCAGACCCTTTTCTTCCCCTTTGATGGTGTCCGGAGCTAGATTCGCAATGAGTCATATTTTCATCTCCTTGGATCGTAGTTGTACGGTCATGGACACCGGATCCGCCCAGAACCGCTACAAGGGGTCACGTAATGGCAGATTTCTCCCGCCTTCCCGGACCGAACGCGGACCTGTGGGACTGGCAGCTCCTGGCCGCCTGCCGCGGGGTGGACAGCTCGCTGTTCTTCCACCCCGAGGGTGAGCGCGGTGCGGCGCGGAGCGCTCGCGAGAACTCGGCCAAAGAGGTCTGCATGAGGTGCCCGGTACGCGCCGAGTGCGCCGCGCACGCGCTGGCGGTTCGCGAACCGTACGGCGTGTGGGGCGGCCTGACCGAGGACGAGCGCGAAGAACTGATGGGGCGGGCGCGTCACCGGCTGGTGTCGGCGTCGGCCGGCGGCGGACACGCCACCACCTCGAACAACTGAAGGAACGTTTCTCCAAGGCGCGTCCCCGGAGAACGCGCGCACGCGCCTCTCAGCGGGCCGCTGCCGCCGCGAGCTTGTCCAGCGTCGCGGCGACCGCGGGCACCTGGGCGAGATCGGGGAGGGTGAGTGCGACGATCTCGCGTCGCACGGCGGGCTCCAGCGCCACGGCGCGGACGCCCCGGGGCCGTACGGACTCGATGGCCAGCTGAGGCAGGACCGCGACTCCGAGTCCCGCGCCGACCAGTCCGGCGACCGCCGGGTAGTCGTCGGTCGCGAAGTCGATGCGCGGGGTGAAGCCGGCCGTCTCGCACACCTCGACCAACTGCCCCCGGCAGCGTGGACAGCCCGCGATCCACGGCTCGTCGGCGAGTTCGCCGATGGCCAGGGACTTGGCGCGCGCGAGCCGGTGCCGCTCCGGCAGGAGCCCGACGAGCCGGTCCGACAGCAGCGGCCGTACGACCAGGTCGTCCCACTCCTCGTCGCCCGCCGCCCCCTCGTACCGGAAGGCGAGGGCCACGTCGCAGTCACCCTCGCGCAGCATCCGCACGGAGCGTGGCGGTTCGGCCTCCTCCAGGGAGACCCGGGTTCCCGGGTGGGCGTCGCGCAGGGCGGCGAGGGCAGTGGGGACGAGCGTGGAGCTGCCGCTGGGGAAGGAGACGAGCCGGACCCGGCCCGCGCGCAGCCCGGCGATGGCTGCGACCTCCTCCTCGGCCGCGGTGAGTCCGGCGATGATCCCGGCAGCGTGCCGCACCA
The DNA here is from genome assembly GCF_044540255.1 of Streptomyces sp. NPDC086080. Lineage (NCBI taxonomy): Bacteria > Bacillati > Actinomycetota > Actinomycetes > Kitasatosporales > Streptomycetaceae > Streptomyces > Streptomyces sp. NPDC086080. The sequence continues at coordinate 239,672 of NZ_JBITRU010000004.1, read as the reverse complement.
GCGCCTCGCCGGCCTGGGTCAGACGCATCTCACGGCCGCTGCGGACGAGCAGGGGCGTGCCGACCGAGGCCTCCAGGGCCTTCATCTGCTGGCTGACGGCGGGCTGGGTGCAGCCCAGTTCGCGGGCCGCCGCGGAGAAGGAACCGGTGGTGGCCACGGCGCGCAGCACACGGAGATGACGGGCTTCGATCACACCCACAAGAATAAGTGACTCTTTGACATTCCGGTCATTAATGCGTCGACGCTTTTAGCCGCATCACCTACCGTGCGCCCATGAAGCTTCTCTCTGTGAACCTGGGACGCCCCCGAGCGGTGCCCTACACGGATCAGCCCGACGGTGTGACCGGTATCGACAAGCGGCCGGTGGCCGAGCCGGTACGGGTGGAGGCTCCGGGACCCAAGGGGGTCGGGGGCAGCGGGCTGACCGGGGACGCGGTGTGCGAGACGAGGCACCACGGCGGTGACGACCAGGCCGTCTATGCCGTGGCCCGGGAGGATCTCGACGAGTGGGAGCGCACGCTGGGACGCCCGCTGCCGCACGGCTCCTTCGGCGAGAACCTCACCACGGAAGGCATCGACGTGTCCGGCGCCTTGATCGGCGAACGCTGGGGCATCGGCGCGGAGGTGGTCCTGGAGGTCACCAGCGGGCGCATCCCCTGCCGCACCTTCCAGGGCCATCTGGGTGAGAAGGGCTGGGTGAAGCGCTTCACGCAGCGGGGCGCGCCGGGCGCGTACCTGCGGGTGATCCAGCCCGGTGAGATACGCGCGGGCGACGCCGTACGGATCCTGCACCGGCCGGACCACGAGGTGACGGTGGCTCTGCAGTTCCGCGCGGTGACGACCGACCGGACGCTGCTGCCCCGGCTGGCGGCGGCCGGCGAGGCACTGCACCCGGAGGCGCTCGCGACGGCACGGACGTATATGGAGAAGTACGGTACACGGCAGGCGACCTGACGGACGGTCACCGCTCGGCGCCGCGGAGCCCTGCCGGGACGGTTCGTGGAGGTGGTGGTGAACCGGGAGGCGCGGAGCGGACGCCTCCCCTCCCGGTAACTACTCTTGCGCCATGACAACGGCTCTGATTACGGGATCGACGGCTGGGATCGGTGCCGCGTTCGCGCGGCAGCTGGCGGCCGACGGACACGACCTGGTGCTGGTGGCCCGCGACACCGGCCGGCTGCGCGAGCAGGCCACCGAGTTGCACGACCGCCATGGCATCGAGGCGGAGGTGCTGACCGCCGACCTGGCTCAGGACAAGGGCATCGAGACGGTGGCCGACCGGCTCGGTGACCCCAGGAACCCCGTCGACCTGCTGATCAACAACGCCGGTTTCGGCAACAGGGGCCGCTACCTGGAGGTCCCCATGGCCGACGAGCTGCGGATGCTCAAGGTGCACTGCGAGGCCGTGCTCCGGCTGACGTCGGCGGCGGTGGAGCCGATGCGGGAGCGGGGCCGCGGAGGTGTCGTGAACGTCGCCTCGACCGCCGCGTTCGTACCGCGCGGGACGTACGGGGCCTCCAAGGCGTGGGTCGTGCAGTTCACCCAGGGCGCGGCGGTGGACCTGGCGGGCCACGGCGTGCGCCTGATGGCGCTGTGCCCCGGCTTCGTGCGCACCGAGTTCCACGAGCGGGCCGGGATGGGCACGGACAACATCCCGAAGTGGATGTGGCTGGACGCGGACAAGGTCGCCTCGGCGGCGCTCGCCGACCTGGCCCGGGGCAGGACGGTGTCGATCCCCGACCCGCGGTACAAGGCGCTGATGGGGGCGGCGAAGCTGATCCCGCGCGGGCTGCTGGGCGGGGTGTCGTCCCGGACGGGACGCAAGTACGGCCCCCGGTAGAGGCCGCTCCGCACGCCCCGGCCGGCCGAACGGGACGAGTTCCGTTCCCCGGAGGAAGATGGAGGTGCCAGGACACCCGGGCTTTGAGGACCCCCGGACCCAGGGGGCCGGAGGCGGTGACGTCATGACCTTCATCCAGCTCATCGACTGCAGGACGAACCGGTTCGAGGAGATGAACCGGCTGATGGACCAGTGGGTCGAGCAGACCAAGGGCAAGCGGACGGCGACGCACGCGCTGGTCGGCAAGGACCACTCGGACACGTCGCACCTGATCGAGATCGTGGAGTTCCCGTCCTACGAGGAGGCGATGCGGAACTCGCAGCTCCCGGAGACCGACCGGATCTTCCGCGAGATGGTGGCGCTGTGCGACGAGATGCCCACGTTCACGGACCTGGACGTGGTGCGCGACGCGCAGCTGAACACGGACACGGCGCGACGCTTCTTCGAGGTGGTGACCACCTCGGACGACCTGTCCCCGCTGACGGGCCTGACCGAGGAGCACTACCACGGCCACGATCCGGCCGACGAGCAGGACGTGATCGGCCTGGACCACCTCCGGCGCGAGCTGGACGAGTGGCGCGGCGGCTTCGACTTCGCGTTCCGCGTCGAGGACCAGATCGCCCAGGACGACCGCGTGTGCACCCGCTGGAGCTGGGAGGGCACCCACAAGGCCGACTTCCTGGGCATCCCGGCGACCGGGAAGAAGGTCTCCATGACCGGGACGACCATCTTCCGCTTCGGTGACACCGGGAAGATCGTCGAGGGCTGGTGGGAGTACGACCGGCTGGGTCTGATGGCGGAGCTGGGGGCGCTGGAGCCGACGGAGCTCTGAGCCGGCAGGCCTTGGGCGGCGGCGGTGCGTGCACGGCGGGGCTCGGAAGTGTGTCGGCGTCGGCCCGGGAACACGGCGAACGTGTCGTCGGGGCACACCGAGTGGACGCCGTGGTCCCGCCCCGTCCGGAAAGGGGGGACGGCCGCTGGGCACGCTCACGCGCGAACAGCTCGCAGGGTCACCCAACGGCCGAACCCCTGCCCGCCCAGCGCTTGTACGTGTTTGCCGCCCGTGTTCTTGACGGACTTGCAGGTGTGCCCGGTCCTGGAGCCCGAGCGGACGGCCGGCGCCTTCTTGACAGGTGACGTCCTCGCCCCCGGCGAGCGGAGCAGCCAGTGCTCCCGGTGCGCTCGGCACCAGCATCACCGCGGCCGCCGTCGCGACCGGCGGCTGGGCCAAGGACGCCCTCCGCTCCCTGGCGGGTCCGGGTCAGTTGCGCGGGCCGGGCCGAGGCCGCCGCCCTGCCGGAAGGCGAGGGAACCGGTCACGGGGTGGAGCGCTGGCTCATACGGTTCTGGCCCGCCGACGTGTGAGGCGGCAGGACTGCGGTGGGAGCGAGTCATCCCGAAGGAATGCGGAACTCGAATTCGGGACGGTCCCACGGCACGGCGGGCGGGTTGGCGCGCGCGGTCCCGGTCCGCACCGCACCGACGCGGTGGTAGAAATCCTCGGCGGGGACATGGGACACGACCAGGACACGGTCGAGCCCAGCGGCACGGGCCTCGGACTGCATGTGCGCCACGAGCAGCCGTCCAACACCCCGTCCTTGCACTTCGTCGGCGACGAACAGCAGGTCGAGCTCCGGTGGCGCGAGGACGAGCGAGTAGAACCCGAGGACCCGGCCTCCATGCACGTCACCGCCGACGGCCACGAAGGCGCGGTGGGCCTCGATGTAATCAGGACCGACCCGGTAGCCCGCGACCGCGGACGCGTACTTGCCCTCGTAGGCGCCCGAGCCACGCACGAGCCGCGTGAGCCGTTTGGCATCCCGCGCGACAGCCCTCCGTATCGTGATCGGGTGGACCGGGGAAGTGCGTGAACCCATCAGAAGAGTATTTCGCACCGCGGAGCACCTTCGTGCGGCGGGTCGACTGCTCGGACAGGCCCTCCTCACCGCTCCTGGGAAAGGCGAGGACGTCGACCTCGGCCTCCACGGGCCGGGTGACCGCCGTCCGTGTAGGCCGCCAGGTCAGCGGCCCGACGAACTCCGCGGAAGCCCCATCGGGACAGTTCCCGACGGGGCTCCGCCGTATCACCGCCGCCCGATGGCGAGGCGGCACTGGACGCCTCCCGACCAGGCTGAAGACCTCTCGGGCGGCATAACGCTCGAGGCATCCGGTGATCTCACGTCGGGTCTCGCCCTCCCGAGTGCGGCGTTCGTAGTACGCCTGGGTGCGGGGATCGAAGCGCAGCCTGGTGAACACAATGCGGCGCGGGGCCGCATTGCCTTGCCGGTCGCCCCCTTGGGTGAGCCGACGCGAGTTCCGCCGGCCGCCGGTGCTCGAGCACGGCGGCCGGGCGGGCCGGGCGGGTCGCGTGGTCAGACTCGGGTCGTGTCCTTCACGTACGGCGGCTGCGCCTGGGCCTGCGGCCGGCCGGCTGTCGGCACCGCGGCCGTCACCGGTCCGCCCTCGTGGAGCCCGAACCGGTCGTGGAACCTGCGCAGGAACGGCGGCGCGTACCAGGCCGAGCGGCCCAGCAGGCGCATCGCGGCGGGGACGAGCACACCGCGCACGGCGAGGGCGTCGATGAGGATGGCCAGCCCGCTGCCCAGGCCGAACATCTGCATGAAACTGATCTGCGAGGTGCCGAAGGCGAAGAAGCTCACCGCGAGCAGGAAGGCCGCCGCGCTCACGATGCGTCCGGTGTGCCCGAGACCGTCGGCCACGGCGGTCTCGTTGTCCTTGCCCAGGTCGTGGAGTTCCTTGATGCGGCTGGTGACGAACACCTCGTAGTCCATCGACAGGCCGAAGGCGATGCAGAACATCAGCACCGTCATCGCCATCTCCATCGGCTGCGGGGTGAAGCCGAGCAGGGAGGAGAGGTTGCCGTCCTGGAAGATCCACGTCATGACGCCGAGCGTCGCCGCCAGGCTCGTCACGTTCAGGACCAGCGCCCGCAGCGGCTGCACGACACTGCCGGTGAACAGGAAGAGCAGGGCGAAGGTGGTGAGGACGATCAGGGCCAGGGCGAGGGGCAGCCGGTCGCCGATGGACTCCCTGGAGTCGACCAGCTGGGCGTCACTACCGCCGACGAGGGCGGTCCCGCCGGGCGGGGTGACCGCCCTCGTCTCCTCGACCAGCGTCTGTGCCGCCTCCGACCTCGGCGTCAGGGAACTCACCACGGTGATCCGCTGGGCGTCTTCCCGCCCGAGCGCCGGGTTGCCGGCGCCGTCCGCCCCGGATTTCCCCCCGCTGTAGGTGCCCGTGCTGGTCTCGACCCGCACCACACCGTCGAGGTCGGACAGTTCCGACGCGTACGAGGCCAGCGGGCCCTTCTCCACGGCCTGGTCGATGACGATGTGCAGTGCGGCTTCCTCGGTGCCGTCGAAGTTCTCCCGCAGCGCCGTGGATACCTGCCGGCTCCCCGCGTCCTCGGGCAGCACCCGCTCGTCCGGGATGCCGAAGGTGATGCCGAGCAGCGGGCTCGCCGCCAGCACCAGCACGGCGAGGACGGGCAGCGCGGTGAGCGCCGGCCGCCGCATGACGGTACGGGCCAGCCGCCCCCACATCGGCGCCCGTGCGTCGGTACGCCCCGGCTTCGCCCACGGCAGCCGCCCGCTGTTGACCCGGTGGCCCAGCACGACGAGCAGCGCCGGCATCACGAACAGCGTGCTGACGGCCGCGATGGCGACGACACCGACTCCGGCGAAGCCGCACGAGCGGAGGAAGTACTGCGGGAACACCAGCAGCGCGCCGAGCGCCGCCGCCACGGTCGCGGCGGAGAACGCGACGGTACGGCCCGCGGTGCTCACCGTGCGCCGCACCGCGTCCTCCACGCTCGCGCCGGCCCCCAGCTGCTCACGGAAGCGGCTGACCATCAGCAGGGCGTAGTCGATGCCCAGTCCCAGGCCGAGGGCGGTGGTGAGGTTGGTCGCGGTGTCGGCGACATCGGTGACATCGGCGAGCAGCGACAGCTGGGCGAGCGAGCCGACGACGGCGATGACGGCGATCACCAGCGGCAGCAGCGCCGCGACGACGCTGCCGAACACGAACAGCAGCAGGATGAGCGTCAGCGGGACCGCGATGGCCTCGGCCAGGATCAGGTCGTCCACCACCTGCTGGGACAGCTCGCCGCCCACGGCGGCGCCTCCGCCGGCCCGGACCGTGAGCGTGCCGTCGTGGGTGCCGGTGTACGTCTCCAGCAACTCCTTCGCGCTGAGCCGCTGTTGGGTCTCGTCGCCCGTCACGTGGGCCAGCACCATGGCCTCGCTGCCGTCCCGGGACCGCAGCACGGGGTTGTCCGTCTCCCAGTAGGAGACGACGTTGGTGAGCCGCTTCTCCTCCTTCAGTTCGGCGACCAGCGCCTCGCCGCTGCGCCGGGCGCCGGAGGCGTCGACATCGCCGTCGGAGGCGCGCACCAGCAGGATGAGGTTCGTCTCCCCGCCGAATCTCTCGTCGATGACCTCGGCGGCCCGGCTGGACTCGGAGGCAGGGTCGTCGAAGCCGCCGCCGAGCAGCTTGTCGAACGCGCCCGCGCCCACCACGGTCATGAGGACGACCGCCGCGACGGCCACGGCCAGGACCAACCGGGCCCGGCGGATCACCAACTCTGCCAAGCGTTCGAACACGCCACATCTCCTTCGAATTGTCCACAACGGTGGGGACGACGTGTCCGCCGGACGCCCGAATGGGCCGGCGTGGCAACCCGCACACCCTTGAACCCCGTCCGGCAGGCGCGGTGTCGCATTCCTCGTCGCGAGCACGACGTTAGTGAGGCGACAGATCCTTTGACAGAAGGAGAATTTTCTGACAGTGTCAGATATAACATCCATGCTGTAAATATTCTTGACGCTTCATCGGAGCCTCGTCGTAAGCTCGGCCGCATGCCCGAACACCTCCCGATCCCGACCACCGGCGCCGCGTCCGCGCCCGTGACCGGTCCCGCGCCGCTCTCCCTGCGCCAGCAACGCCGGGCCGTCGCCACCCAGGAGATCGTGGAAGCCGCCGAGCGCCACCTGGACGAGCACGGTCCCGCCGCCCTCTCCCTGCGCGCCGTCGCCCGCAGCCTCGGCATGACCGTCCAGGCGCTCTACCACTACTTCCCGAACCGGGACGCCCTCGTCACCGTGCTCATCACCAAGGCGTACGACGACCTGGCCGACGCCGTACAGACCGCCGTCGGCACCCCCGCCGACGGACGGTCCCCGGCCCCCATGGAAGCCGTCCCGCCCTTCGTGAAGGCGAGCGAGAGCTACCGCACCTGGGCCGTCACCCACCCCGAACGGTTCCAGCTCATCTACGGCACCCCCCTGCGCGACTACGCGGCACCCGTCGAGGGCCCCACCACCCGGGCGATGCGCCGGATGAGCGCGGTCTTCCAGCAGGTGTTCTTCAGCGGGTTCACCCAGGAGCAACTCGCCGCGGCCGACACCCACGCCCTGCCGCCCCCGCTCCGGACCCACTTCGAAGCCCTTCCAGGCGATGCCGAGGGCCCGGTACCCCTGCCGCCCGCCGCGGCCGCGCTGCTCGTGAGCGCGTGGGGCCATATGCACGGCCTGGTCGTCCTCGAGGTGTTCGGACACACCACCTTCCTCGGCGGCCACCAGGCCGAGATCTTCCGCATGGCGATGCACCACCTGCTCACCGACACCCACCGCCGAATCCCCGTCCCCGCACATGAGCCGTCCGCGAACCGACCCTGACGGACCGTCATGCAGGACCCGTCCCGGGTGCGGGCGCGGTTCCCCGGTCTGGCGGTGTTGGACGGGGCTACGGCCGTTCCCTGTGCGTGCCGTCTTCTCGTCGTCCCACAGAGCACTGCCGGAGGAGTCCCGACGTGCTTTCCGCCTTCACCGGCCTGCGCACGGGTCGCCGCCCGCGGGCACCGGCACGGTGTCGGCCGCCAGACAGGAGGAGTACACCCGCGACGGTGCGGGCCCCGGCTCAGGTTCCGGTTCCGTCGTGGCGCCCACGGCGATGATCGCCACGGCACCGACGCAGGTCAGTCCCGCCATCGCGGCGAGCCGTGCACCACGGCTCACCGGTCGCCCCGGAGGCGGTCGCGGAGCTCGTCGTCGCAGTCGTCCCCGGTGCCGGTCCGGACTCGGGAGAAGGCCAGTATTCCGTCTCCCCCGCCTTCCTTCTTGGCCTCGGCCAGTCGCCTCCCGACGTCCGCGACGTACTCGGCGCACTCGGCGCTGACGGGCCTCTCGGGCTGCGGGTCCGGTACCGGGGAGGCGTTCAGTCCGGCAGTGGCGGCGAGGCCGGCCGCGCACAGCACCACCCACGCGGCAACCCACGTGCGGCGGCTCGTCCGTATCGGCTCGGGCATCCAGGCATCCTACGAGCGCCCTGACGGGCTGTCGCCGCATCGCGGCTTCCTCACCGGCGGGACGGGCCCCGCCCCGCGCTCCCGCCCCGCCCGCCTTCGCGGAATCCGCCGCCCCTGCTCCACCGACGCGATCTGCGCCTCGCCGTATCCGACCCGCTCGCCCAACTGCGCCCGTGTCAGCCCCGCGGCCTCCCGCAGCAGCTTCATCTACCGCCCGAAGCACCGCAGGAACTCCCCGTTGGAATCGGCGCCCACGCCCTCGCCCTCCACACCCCCACCCGAGTCCACTCCCGACTCCATCGCACCAGCCCTCTCAGCACGACCTCCACCGATCACCCGTGCTCGCACCGTAGGGCGCCTTCCGTGCCGACCGGACCGGAATCCCCACGAGTTGCGTCGTACGGGTGAACGTCTCCCCGCGCGCCGTCACGACGTGTGCGCCGGGACCTGACCGCGTACGGACCGCCGACCGAATCCGCCGGACACCGGCTCGTCAGCCCGTGGCCAGACCGGCGAAGATCGCGGTCAGTTCCTGCACGTGTGCCGCGTACTCGGGTTGATCATCCACGTGCGCGTACTTCAGCATGAGGAGAACAGTTCCGGTGCGCACCAAGGTGACCGCCGTGGTGCTGTCCTCGGGGGCCTTGTAATAGACGAGTGCCGTGCTCTCGTCGCCGAAGCGCGGCATGGAGATCGGGTTCGTCTCGTCGTAACCCTGCTGCCAGCCGAGCACCTCCTCGTACCAGGCACCGGCCGTGTCGGCGCTGGGGCAGGCGTAGACGGTGAACTCCGCGACCAGGAACCCGACGTCCGGTTCCAACGACTCGTACTCCACCCGGCCCTGGTGGCACTGTCCGGGCTCCTCCGCCGAGGAGACGCGCGCCTTTCGGTACGGAGTCCAGCTCGGCGGCATGTCCTGCAAGGTGGGCAGGACCCGCCCGGTCTCGCTCGTCGACAGGAAGCCGCTGGTGTCCACCGCCCTGTCACCACTCCGGTCGGACGGGCCCTCGCCGCCCTCAGCCGGCAGGAGGCCGCTCTGCTCCGTCCCCTGTGGTGATGTCCCCGGAGAGTCGTCTGCTCCGAACAACTGGACCCCGCCGTAGGAGGCGAGGGCGACAAGCGCCACAAGCAGAGCCGCCGCAGCGACGAACCACCCCCGTGCCTGACGTGTGTTGTTGATCGTCAGCGGACCGATCGCGATCGGACTGCGGGAGACCCGGCCCCCCGTGATCACCACGGAGGAGTGTGCCACGACCCCGGACAGCTGCTGTTCCAGGCGGCTCCGTAGCTCGGGATCCGCCTCGATCTCCTCGCGCAGGAGGCCCCCGGCCTCGGACCGGGCCGACGCGGCGTTCGGATCCGCGTCGAGGCCTTCCAGGGCCCGCTGCCCTCGCTCCGTCGACACCAGGCGGGCGCGCACCACGTCGGCGACCGCCGTGCCCGCTCCTTCCCCCACGCCGGTGGCCGCCCCTGTCGCCACTGCGGCCACCACGCCTACCGCTAAGCCCGCCAGTTCCGCCGCGTCCACGCAAAGCCCCCTATGCCCCCGGATGTATCAACTGTTCGTTGTTCTCCCCGTCGCACAGGAGACCCAACCCAGCGGAGCGGCCGATGCGATGCGTCACCTCGCTACCCGGGGCACCCATGTCGAGGGCCCCGCTGACCCGTGGTCGCCCTTCGCGAAAGCCTTCTTCACTCAACGCGTCCATGCATACACGCAGTGTGCGGTAGCGTCGCCTCGACATCACGTCTTCCGCGTGCACTCCGAGCACGGAACGAAGGCGACCCCCGCGGCCGGTTGCACCCGTCCGCGAGGGCCTTGAACCACCAGTGGAACAGGACTCCACCGTTGATTTACCGGCACCATATCGCGCCCCCGCGCGCCTTCTCCCAGTTCTCCCACGACCTGATCCGGCACCCCCGGCTGTCCTCCGACGCCGTGCGGCTGCTGACCTGGCAGCTCTCCCTCCCCGACGGGGCGCGCGAGTCGTTGTCACGCACCGCCGAACGCGCCCGCATCGGGGCGTGCGCCTTCACGCGGGCCAAGCGGCAGCTCAAGGAGGAAGGCTTCGTGCACGAGCGGCGGCTCCAGGGGCCGGGCGGACACTGGGGCACCCAACAGCTCGTCTCCAACGTGCCGTTGAGCGCCGCCGAGGCCGCCAAGATCCTCGCCCGGATGCCCGTCCACAGCCCCTCCGTCGACGCGTCACCGCAGGTCGCGCCGAGTCCCCGCATCCCGGCCGTCGGTGCTCCGGCCCCTCGGCCCACCGACGGTCATCCAAGGAAAAACCCCGGGGAAAACACCTCCCACCGTCCCGCCCCGCCGGAGCGGAAGCCGGACCCGGAGCCCGAGCCCACCCCAGAGGCGACCGAGACGACCGAGCCCTCCGAAGCCGCCCACGCCCTCGTCGCCGCCCTCCCCCACCTCTCCCCCGACCTGCGCCGCATCCCACGCGGCATGCACGACGAACTGGCCCGCCTCGTCTCCCGCTGGCTCGCCGCCGGTCACGCCCCCACCGCCATCCGCACCCACATCCTGCGCGGCCTCCCCGACGACGGCACCCCGGTCCACCGCCCCGGCGGCCTCCTGCGCTACCTCCTCCGCGACATGCCACCCGCGCCGGGCCCCGACACCGCCCCGGCCGCCCAACGCCCCACCTCCGCCCGCCCGACCAGCCGCCTCGCCTCCCTCCGGGAATGCGAGGGCGACCACGTCCAGGCGACGCTCTTCCGTCCGACCGGCGACGAAACCCTCTGCCGCCGCTGCCTCACCTCACCACCGCCCCATGCCGGTCCGCCGAGCATCGACGCGAGGACACATCACCGGTAGACCGGGGCCTTCATGTACATCTGCTACATTCGTGACATGAGTGAACCGGTAGTCGAGTCCATGGCCGAGGTCCGCAACCACCTCGCCGATGTCATCGACCGCGCCCGCCGCGAGGAGACGCCGACGATCATCACGCGGCGCGGCAAGCAGGAAGCCATCGTGATCGACATCCAGGAGTACCAGCGGCTGCGCCAACTCGCCGAGGACGCCGAGGAGGCATGGCTCAACCGGCTGGCCGACGAAGCCGAGTCCGAAGGAACCGACGGATCGGTCTCACTCGAAGAGATGGCCGCCCTGCTCCGCGACCAGCAGGGCTGACGCGCGTGGGGTACGTCACGCGCTTCACCCCGCACGCCCAGCGGGACATGCTCAAGATCCCGCGCCCCGACGCCCTGCGCATCCTGTACCGCCTGGCCGAACTCCAGAAGGCGATGGACGCGGGGGACACGGCGGCGTTCGACGTGAAAGCCCTCCGAGGGCACGACGCCCGGTGGCGGCTCAGGGTCGGTGACTACCGGGCCGTCTACACCATCGAGGACGGTCGGCTCATCGTGTGGGTGCTGGCCGTGGGCAACCGCCGCGAGGTCTACCGTCAGGTTCCCTGAGAACCCTTTGCCCGCATGGTCCTCGTCGGCCTGTTCGGAGACCGCCCCGACAAGCCCGACAGCACCGCCCACCGCCCAGCGCCCCGACAGAGCGCCGTCGTGAGGGCGTCGCTCCTGGTGAGCAGGGGTGTGGGCGCGGGATCTTCGGGGCATGACCACTTTCCCCCCACCAGGAGCGGCGGTCCGCGCTGCCGTTCCCGCTCGCCGATCAGACGGTGTTCTCGTTCCGCTTCACCGCCTCGCCCCGCGGTGCCCGGCTCGCCCGTCGGCTCGCCTCCTGCCGGATGGACGCCTGGGGGTGGCGCTACGGCACCCCGGCGCACGACTCCGTCGAGCTGATCGTGGGCGAACTGTCCGCCAACGCCGCGACCCACGGCCGGGTCCCCTGCCGGGACGCCGAGCTGCGGCTCAGCAGGGAGGAGGACGGGCACGTCCGCGTCGAGGTGAGCGACGCGCGGGGCGAGCGGCTACCCGAGACGCGGGACGCCGGAAGCGGGGAGGACGGCGGGCGGGGGCTCCTCCTCGTCGCCGCCCTGGCCAAGGAGTGGGGAACGGCCCCGCGCCCCGGCGCGCCGGCAAGACGGTGTGGGCCGTGGTGCCCGCCGCGCCGGACCGTCAGTAGTGGTACCGGGCCTTGATGATCACGACGTCCTTCTCGGTGGCCCGGTGGACGAGGCGGCGCTCGTCGTCGATCCGGCGTGACCAGCGACTGCCGCGACCCGGCAGGGCGGATCCTCAGCCGTCAGGCGTGGGGGAGGCGGACGGCGTTGTAGGCGTTCCGGATGAGTTCATCGAGGCACGGCGCGGCGTCGTCGTGTGTCCACGACTGGAAAGCCGTACGGAACAGGGCCAGGGCCACCTCGACCTGGGCCTGAGCGGTGAAGGGTTCCTCGCCCCGTTCGACGAGTGCTTGCGTGAGCGCCTGTGACCAGGCGCGGAGCTTCCACAGTTCGCGTTCCGCCAGGTCCGGTACGGACTCGATGACGGTCGCCCGTCTGGCCATGGCGCCGCGACGCGGCTCGAAGTCCCGCGCGACCGCGCGCAGGGCCTCCCGCAGGGCGCCGGAGGCGGACGACTCGGAGTCCGTCACGGCGGTGACCATGAGGTGCTCGATCCGGCCTTCGTCGCCGAACAGCACTTCGCTCTTGTCCTTGAAGTGGCGGTAGAAGGTCCGGTCGGTCACACCGGCCCGCTCGGCGATGGACGCGGTGGTCGTCGCCGCATAGCCGCGTTCCAGGAACAGGTCGAGGGCGGCTTCCTGGAGTCGCGCACGGCTTCCCGGTTTCCAGCGGCTCATGAGCCGACCCTATCAGTGATGTCAGATTGTGACGTCAGGTGTTAGCCTTGCCGATGTCATAATCTGACATCAACGTGAGGACGATCATGCCCCGTGCAGATGTGGAAGCGCTTCTCTCCCACCTCGCCGCCGCCGACATGCCCGACATAGAGACCCAGAGCCCACAGCAGGCACGCGCCGGCCTGCGCGCGTCGGTCAAGGCCGCGGACCTGCCCGTCGGCGAGATCGCCGTGCAGCGGCCGCTGGCCATCCCGACACGGTCCGGCGCGATCGCCGGTCTGCTCCTCGACCCACGAGCGGAGCGTGAGCCCGGCCCGGTGGTCGTGTGGTACCACGGGGGCGGATTCGTCACCGGAGACCTGGAGACGCACGGCGGCTTCGCGGCCGACGTCGCACGGATGCTCGACCTCCCGGTGGTGCTCGTCGACTACCGGCTGGCCCCGGAGCACCCGTATCCGGCCGCGGTCGAGGACGCGGAGGACGCCGCCCGATGGGTCGCCTCACGCCCCCGTGAGCTCGGTCGTGAGGCCGACGCCCTGGTGCTCGGCGGAGACAGCGCCGGGGGGACGCTGACCGTCGTGACAGCGATGGCCCTGCGTGACGCCCCGGCCGCGGTCCAGGTCCAGGCGCACATCACGATCTATCCGGCCACCGACCTCTCACGTCCGTACCCCTCGCAGGAGGAGTTCGCCACCGGACGGCTGCTGACCGAGGCGGGCCTCCGCTGGTACTACGACCACTACCGTGCCGACGCCCACGACTGGCGCGGCTCGCCGCTCCTCGGCGACCTCACCGGCCTGCCGCCGGCCGTCGTCCTCACCGCGGGCGAGGACCCGATCCGTGACGAGGGCCGCGCCTATGCGGCCGCCCTCGTCACCGCGGGCGTGCCCACGACCTTCCTCGAAGCCGATGGGCACATCCACGCCTTCGTCCTGATGCGCGGGGTCGTGCCCTCCACCCAGGAGGACCTGACGCGGGCCTTCGCCGCCCTGTCCGCCACGGTGCGGGCCGCACGCAGGGCCGCACCGACGGCCGCCTGACGGGGCGAACGCGCGGTGTCCGGAGTGCTGGTGAGCCCGAACGGCCGAGGCGGGTGAGCCGGCGCTCACGCGGCCTCGACCTGCGCGTTGCACCAAACGGGTCTATACATGACATACAGCGTCAGAAGGGCCGTACGATGCGAAGATTCGGTGTTGTGGCCGCCTGTGCGGCAGTGACCATGGTGGGCGGGCTGGCCGTCGGCGGTTGCACCGTCGAGGACGACAGCTCCACCCCGGCCCCGGACGACGGCACCGCGACCGCGGAGAAGCAGAAGGCCGAGGGACAGGGTGAGGAGCCGCAGGGCGGGCGGTCGGAGGCGGCGGACGGTGAGCGCGACGATCTCGTCAGTTTCGAGATCGACGACCGCTCGCAGGCCGGGTTCGAGGACATCTGGGTCACCTGGACCATCACGAACCGGAGTTCGGAGAAGTCGGACTACACCTGGGAGTGGGAAGCCGTGGGCCCGGACGGCAAACGGCTCTACAACTCGACCGAGTTCGCCACCGACGTACAGCCGGGGCAGACGGCCACGGGTGAGTCACCCACCACGCTCAAGACCTCCGGCGTGACCATCAACATCACGGAGTTCGACCGCAGCAAGGCGTGGTGAGCCTTCAGCCGGGAGCGGGATGGGGTGGGGCGGGGCGGGGCGCGGTTTCCGGGTGGGCTCAGTCGCCTCCGCCTCCGCCGCCGCCGTCCCCTCCTCCGTCGCCCCCACCGCTTCCGCCTCCGTCGCCACCGTCTCCGCCGTCGCTGCCCCAGCCGTCGCCGCCGCCGGATTCGTTGTCGTCCCGGTTTCTGCCGAGGTTGCTGAACCAGGGCTGGTCCCAGTCGGCGTCGTCCGCGGTCCCCCGGGAGCGGTGCCTGGGGCGAAACCTGGCCGCGCCCGTGGTGTCGCCGAGGCCGAAGGAGACCGCGACCGCGTGGGCCAGCACCGCGTCCAGGGGGTCGGGGCTCTCGTGGTGCACGTCGGCGAGCGGCAGCAGGACGGTGCCGGGTGGCGGGGTCGTGCCGCGGGGCGGGCGGGTGAGTACGGCGATGCGGGTGCCGTCGCGCAGCAGCGAGGAGCTCACCGCGGTCTCGCGGCGCAGGGTCCACTGCCGGTCGGGCAGGCGGATCTCGACCTTGCTCTTGGACTTGCGGAACTTGTTGTGGAGTTCGAGCCGCGCGGGGATGTCACCGACGGTCAGGGTCAGGCCGCCCGTGCGGTCGGGCGTGTCGAGGAGGTAGCCCTGCGGGGCTCTGAGCCGTACAGCCGGGGCGTGAGGGCCCCAGACGTCCACGCGTACCGAGCGCCGGTCCACGGTGACGGTCACCGGGCCGGCCGGGCCGTGCGCGTACCGGCGCGCGATCCACAGCGGTACGCCCTCCGCGTGCGCCCGCGCGGCCAGGGCGGCCACCTGGTCGGGTCCGCCGCATCTGCGCACCGCCAGTTCGCCCAGCGCGCGGGCGAAGGCGGAGGACTGACGCGTCTTCAGGGGCCTGCTGGTGCCGGTCACGCGGGTGACCGGGACGATGCCGCGGTCGGGCGGCAACGATGCCAGGGGGCGTTCGCTGCCTCCGCCGCCGAGCCACTGTCCGCGCAGGAACGCGTCCGCCATGGCGGCGAGGTTCAGCTCGTCCAGCGGAGTCGTCCGGCCGCCTCGGCGCAGCCCGCTCTCGGTGAGTTCCACGGTGCGTGCCAAGGGGTTCCGGGACTGTTCTCCGTAGAGCACCTGTTTCATCGCCCTTCCCCTTCCCGCTCCGTCCGCTGTGGGGAGAGACACGCTCCGCCGTGGCTCGGTTCCATGATCGGGGTACGGCGAGGGCCCGGTTCCCCGTCCTGGTGGACGGGGAACCGGGCCCTCACTCGGGTTCCGGCGACCTTACGTCGTCAGTGGGCGTGGCCGTGGCCGTGGCCACCGGCGGCCGGCTCCTCCTCTTCCTTCTTCTCGACGACCAGGGTCTCGGTCGTGAGGAGCAGGGAGGCGATGGAGGCGGCGTTCTCCAGCGCGGAACGGGTCACCTTCACCGGGTCGATGACGCCGGCCTTGACCAGGTCGCCGTACTCGCCGGTGGCGGCGTTGTAGCCGCTGCCCTTCTCCAGCTCGGCCACCTTGGAGACGATGACGTAGCCCTCGAGGCCGGCGTTCTCGGCGATCCAGCGCAGCGGCTCGACGGCGGCCTTGCGGACGACGGCGACACCGGTGGCCTCGTCGCCGGTCTTGCCGAGGTTGCCCTCGAGGACCTTGACGGCGTGGACCAGTGCGGAGCCACCACCGGAGACGATGCCCTCCTCGACCGCGGCGCGGGTCGCGGAGATGGCGTCCTCCAGACGGTGCTTCTTCTCCTTCAGCTCCACCTCGGTGGCGGCGCCGACCTTGATCACGCACACGCCGCCGGCCAGCTTCGCGAGGCGCTCCTGGAGCTTCTCGCGGTCCCAGTCGGAGTCGGTGGTCTCGATCTCGGCCTTGATCTGGCCGACGCGACCGGTCACGTCCTCCTTGTTGCCACCACCGTCGACGATCGTGGTGTCGTCCTTGGTGACGGTGACGCGGCGGGCGGAGCCGAGCACGTCCAGGCCGACCTGGTCGAGCTTGAGGCCGACCTCCTCGGCGATGACCGTGGCGCCGGTGAGGACGGCCATGTCCTGCAGCATCGCCTTGCGGCGGTCACCGAAGCCGGGCGCCTTGACGGCGACCGCGTTGAAGGTGCCGCGGATCTTGTTGACGACCAGGGTCGACAGGGCCTCGCCCTCGACGTCCTCGGCGATGATCAGCAGCGGCTTGGAGGCGTTGGCCTGGATGACCTTCTCCAGCAGCGGCAGCAGCTCCGCGATGGAGGCGATCTTGCCCTGGGTGATCAGGATGTAGGGGTCGTCGAGGACGGCCTCCATGCGCTCCTGGTCCGTCACGAAGTACGGGGACAGGTAGCCCTTGTCGAAGGCCATGCCCTCGGTGAAGTCCAGCTCCAGGCCGAAGGTGTTGGACTCCTCGACGGTGATGACACCGTCCTTGCCGACCTTGTCCATCGCCTCGGCGATGAGCTCGCCGACCTGCTCGTCCTGCGCGGACAGCGCGGCGACGGCGGCGATGTCGGACTTCTCGTCGATCGGGCGGGCCGAGGCGAGCAGGTCCTCGGAGACCGCGGCGACGGCCGCGTCGATGCCCTTCTTCAGGGCGGCCGGGGAGGCACCGGCGGCGACGTTCTTCAGGCCCTCGCGGACCAGCGCCTGGGCCAGCACGGTGGCGGTGGTGGTGCCGTCACCCGCGATGTCGTTGGTCTTGGTCGCCACCTCCTTCACCAGCTGCGCGCCGAGGTTCTCGTACGGGTCCTCGATCTCGACCTCACGGGCGATCGTGACACCGTCGTTGGTGATGGTGGGGGCGCCGAACTTCTTGTCGATGACGACGTTGCGGCCCTTGGGGCCGATCGTCACCTTCACCGTGTCGGCAAGCTTGTTGACGCCGCGCTCAAGGGCGCGACGGGCGTCCTCGTCGAACTTCAGGATCTTCGCCATGGGAGCGGTTCAGCCCTCTCGGAAAGCGTGGGTGAAACGAACTGCGCCCCTGACGCCCGGCTTCATAAGGTCGCGGGGGCCCGGGGCGCAGCTCAAAAAGCAATGTGCTTCGGTGGAAGCGGGTGAACTACTTCTCGATGATCGCGAGGACGTCGCGAGCCGAGAGGACGAGGTACTCCTCGCCGTTGTACTTCACCTCGGTGCCGCCGTACTTGCTGTACAGCACGATGTCGCCGGTCTTGACGTCGAGCGGCAGGCGCTCGCCGTTCTCGAAGCGGCCCGGGCCCACGGCCAGGACGACGCCCTCCTGGGGCTTCTCCTTGGCGGTGTCCGGGATGACCAGGCCAGAGGCGGTGGTCTGCTCGGCGTCGAGCGGCTGGACCACAATGCGGTCCTCGAGCGGCTTGATGGCAACCTTGGAGCTGGTGGTCGTCACGATCCGACCTCCCCCTTCGGAGATCTCACGGGGTCAATTGTCTGAGGTGGCGACCAGGTGGATCCGTCGTCGCGGGTGCCGGACCTGCCCGTCGCGCATGTTGGCACTCTCCAGGGGGGAGTGCCAGATCCGAGACTATGGCCGGGATTAGCACTCGGTCAAGCGGAGTGCCAATTGCCGTGTGGCGCGTCGGGGGGTGGGGGCGTTTTTTGGCACCGGGTTGTGCGGCCGGCGGTGTTGCTGTGACCGTCACTGGGGGCTGCCGCCCCCAGGCCCCCGCTTCGGCCCTGAACGGGCCTCGTCCTCAAACGCCGGACGGGCTGGAGGGTGAGCGGCGCTCGCCAGGAACCGTCGGCCCGGCGAACTCCCGCACAACCCTCCAGTAACCCTCCAGCCTGCGCGGATCGGCTGGAAGGTCGGCCGTGCTCGTCAGTGAACGTCGGCTCGGTGGGCTTCGGCGTAGGTCTCCAGCTTGCCCACCCTCAGGTTCCGCTTCTCCAGTTCCGCCAGGAGCCGTGCCGTTCGTTCCGCCAGGGACAGGGTCGGGGCCTCGCCCGACGGTACGGAGATGATGTCGCCGGGGTTCAGGTGGTGGGGGCCGTGGGTGTAGGTGAGGTGGCCGTCGGGTTCCAGGGTGACCCGCCACAGGACCACGGCCCCGATGCCGCAGTCGGCGGCGGCGCGCAGGGTGGTGGTGTCGTACGTGCCGTAGGGCGGGCGGAAGAGGCGGGGGGTGATGCCGAAGCGGGACTTGAGCTTGCGCTGCTGGCCGCAGATCTCGGCACGCTGACCGGCGTAGGGCAACCCGCGCAGGGCGGGATGGTCGAGGGTGTGGTTCTGCAGACTCGCGCCGACCGCGCGCAGGCGGGCGAAGTGGGCGTAGCCGGGGCCCATCACACTGTCCGTCAGGAACATGCTGACGGGGAGTCCGCGTGCGCGGACCAGGTCGATGAAGCGGGGGTCGCGTTCGGCGCCGTCGTCGTAGGTGAGGAAGACGACCCGGTCGTCGGTCGGGATGTGGTCGATGACGGGCGGGAGGGCGGCGGAGGGGGAGGGCGGGGAGGCGCTGCCGGTCGCCGTCGGCCCGGCCGGTACCAGAAGCCGGGACGGCCCGTCCGGAGCCGCGCATCCCGCGGTCAGCGCGGCGGCGGCCGCCAGGAGGGCCGTCACGGCCCGCCCCGGCGTCACGGCCCTCCCCCGCCTCACAGGTAGTCCTCCAGCCGCGCCACCGCGTAGCCCTCCGCGGTGACCTTGTCCAGGAAGCGGCGGATCATGTCCGGCATCGTGCCCTTCCAGTCGTCTCGGCCCCGGAAGTGGCTGAGGACGATGTCACCGGGGTGCAGTGAGCGGTCCCACTCGCGGTACTCCCACCGGTCGACGAAGACCTCCTCGCTCCAGAGGGGGACGTGGGTGATCCCGCAGGACTTCGCGGCGCGCAGGGTGTCCTTGTCGTAGTTGCCGTAGGGCGGGCGGAAGAGGGTGGGGCGCTCGCCGTAGCGTTCCTCGATGATCTTCTGCATGCCGCAGATCTCGTGCCGCTGGCGGGCGCGGGACAGGGCCGGGAGGTAGGGGTGGTGGAGGGTGTGGTTGTGCAGGCCGACACCCCCGTCCCGCATCCTCTCGAAGTAGCCGTAGTCGTCCTTGACGAGGTAGTCGCTGAGGAAGGCGGTGTACGGGATCTTCAGCTCGCTCATCATCCGCAGGAACGCCGGGTCCTTCTCCTCGCCGTCGTCGATGGTGAGGAAGACGATCCGCTCCTTGGTGGGGACGGTGGTGAAGACCGGGGGGAGCCCGAGGCGGCGGTGGCCGTCGACCTCGAAGCCGTCCCTGGTGGTGATCCCCGGCTTCTTCGCCGGGGGCGGCGGGGCCGTCCGGGGCACCTTCTTCAGGCCCCAGCGTTTCGCGGCGGCGACCCTCGCGGTGTGCGCGGCGCGCAGCTTGGTGGCGTAGGCGTCGAGCGCGCGGGCCGGCGGCGCCTGGAGGGGCTGCTGGCCACTCGCCGGTTCGACCCGGTCGCCGCCGCCCTGTCCGCAGGCCGAGGCGATGGCGGCGAGAGCGAGTACGGCGAGGCCGGTCCGTACGCCACACCGAGGCCGGTATTTATCGTTTTGTCCTACTGCTCGCATGGAGCCGGATCCTCGCAGCCGGACCGCCCGGTCCCGGCCCGACACCGCGGCCGGAGGCATACGGTCCACCGACTGGCCCACAATGACCCGGTGAACGACCTCGCACCGCTCCTCACCCCCGAAGGCCGCGCCCTCCTCGACGAGGTACGCGACACCGACCCGGCGCACGAACTCGCCGTCGCCACCCGATTGCGCCGCGAGCACCCCGCCGAGCTGGTGTCGGCCGCGCTCGGCCAGGCACGGCTGCGGCAGCGGGCGGTGGCGAAGTTCGGGGCGCAGGACGCGCGGCGGATGTTCTTCACGCCCAACGGGGTCGAGCAGTCGACCCGGGCGAGCGTGGCCGCGTACCGCGCCGAGTGCCTCCGGGCCAAGGGGGTACGGTCCGTCGCCGACCTGTGCTGCGGGATCGGCGGCGACGCGATCGCGTTCGCCCGCGCCGGGATCCGGGTCCTGGCCGTCGACCGGGATCCGCTGACCTGTGAGGCGGCCCGCGCCAACGCCGACGCGCTCGGGCTGGCCGGCCTGATCGAGGTGCGCGAGGCCGATGTGACGGAGGTGGACACGGCCGGCTACGACGCCGTGTTCGTCGATCCGGCCCGGCGGTCCTCCCCACGCGGCCGGATCTTCGATCCGGAGGCCTACTCTCCGCCGCTGTCCTGGGCCGTGTCCGCCGCACTCGCGGCACCGTTCGGCCTGCTGAAGATCGGGCCCGGCATCCCGCACGAGGCGATCCCCGCGGAGGCGACGGCCGAATGGGTCTCGGACCACGGAGACGTGAAGGAGGCCGTGCTCTGGTTCGGCCCGGACGTGACACCGGGGGCACGGCGGGCCACGCTGCTGCCCGCCGGAGCCGGCCTTCACGCGACACGCGGCACCATGCTCCCGGACCCCGAGGTCCGGCCGGTCGGGAGGTACCTGTACGAGCCGGACGGGGCGGTCATCCGCGCCCACCTGGTCGCCCAGGTGGCCGAGGAGCTGGACGGCGGGCTGATCGACGCGACCATCGCCTACGTCACCGCGGACGAGTACCGGCCGACGCCGTACGCCACCGCCTACGAGATCACCGACCAGCTGCCCTTCGGCGTCAAGAAGCTGAAGGCGCTGCTGCGGGAGCGCCGCATCGGCATCCTGACCGTCAAGAAGCGCGGCTCGGCCGTCGAACCGGAGGAACTGCGCCGCAAGGTCCTCCCCAAGCAGCACGGCACCGCGTCCGTCACGGTGTTCCTGACCCGCGTCGCCGGTGCCCCGACCATGCTGCTGGGTCACCCGGTGCGGTGACCCCACACCGGCCTCGGCCGGACCACCCGGCCGGTGATCAGCCGCCAAGCCCCCTGGCACGGGGATCAGGCGCCCGGTCGGCCTGGGCAAGGAATCAGGCGCCGGGCA